>QMVA01000079.1 GCA_003660865.1 Candidatus Nanohalarchaeota archaeon
AAAAGTATCGTGCAACCATGATTTCCCGTGCAAACGAGGTCATAGGACTACGTTTTTGCACATAAAATGCGTGTTTTAGACTATCAAAAAAAAGTACTTTTCACGGAAAAATTCCTCATACCCATTATGAGATTAGATATAATCTGCGGAATTTTAATACTCTTTTTGTTATAGTTGAAGACATAACTATTTGGACAAATGTCTTCACCATATAGATTAAGGTCTCTTGGTTTTTGGCTAAGTTTGTCCATATAGTAACGACCTTAACTATAATCTCCATAGGTTTAAATGTTAAACAATCTGGTGAAATAAGTGAACTCAATATCAATCTTAAGAAGTCTCTTAAACAGAATAATAAATTAAATGGCAATATTAAAGATTTAAATACCCAAAACAACGATTTAAATGCCGAAATCAATGCACTGACTGTTGAAATTACTGTATTAAATGTTGAAATTAATGATTCAAATACCAAAATTAGCAATGCACTTAAATTATCTAATAATACTCTAACCTACTTGACTTTAACAGAAAAAAAGTGTGATGCTCAAATAGAGAATTATCTTAGTATCTCTCAGTGTCTAGAGAATTTGATTACAAAAATCAAAGAGAAACCTATCCTGAAAATGGGAAGTTTAAACAGCAATTCCCGGTTAAGCTTAAATTATTTTTTTGTCCAGAAACGAATACAATAAATGTAAATATACTCTTATATTTCATGTAAATTCTATGAAAATGTTTACAAGATGTCAAAAACAAGTTAAGATTAAATTGGTCTGATGTGTGCGTTTTGAATTATACCGGGAATTGCTGAAGTTTAAAAACTATTATGAGCCATACTTTGAAGGTACCTTGGTTTTAACGAATGCTGGTGATGCACTGCTTGATTCAGTCAATTTTAAACTATACTTCAATGGAGAACTTGAGGATGATGACGGTTGCGAAATGAAAGGAAAAATTGAACCGGGACGTACATGCAAATTAAACTTTTACAGACTGTGTCAGTCAGGAGATATCCTGGAAGTAAAATATTCTGGTCAAATCGTTTCTGTACAATCATGTTAATCTGGCTCAGGCTTCTGCGCATTTGCTTAGGTCATTCTACACCGGCAATTTCGACTTCCTTGCGGTCTCTTCAATCGCTATTTTTACATATTCACTAAAAACCACCACAAAAAACTATATTCTAAACCACCAAAACATTTATATATCCCATCCGCCAATTTAACTACACGAACACAACCATATATCGATATGTTCGATAAGACATCTCTTAAGGGGGGATAAGACAATGAAACAGGTAAATCTATCAATCGATGCACTGACGCAGAAAATACTAAAGACATCCAATCTGCCGTTATCAACATACCAGATTGCAAAACAGGCAAAAATTTCTTGGTCAACAGCAAACATTCACTGTTACAAACTCAAGTCTGAAGGAAAGATTGACGGCAAAATGGAAAAAGCAGAAGTTGGTTCTGGAAAGAAAATGGTCTGGTGGATAGGAAAAAAATAGGTATACTCCACTATGCCACAGACACCATCTTCATCAAAACTAAAGTCATTTCTATCGGCAACACATCCATATCAGATATATAAAGAGCAAATAGGAATATCAGAATGAAACAACTGTATTAATGTTGAAATACATGGAAACCACTGACGAATATCTACAAATGGAAGAGACAGACCTGCTTAAAACAGATGAAGATATAGTTGAACTAATCCACAATGGAGACTGGCAGGAAGTCATAGCCTCACTGACACATGACATGAACCCATGGGACATTGATCTGGTCAAACTAAACAACAGATTCACAGACCACATAAAAAAAATGCACGAACTTGACCTTCGCATTCCCTCAAAAATACTTCTTGCAGCTGCGATAATATATCGCCTGAAATCCGACACACTAAAATACGTAGAAGAAGCACCAGAAGACATGGGGCTAATTGAAGATGATATGGACTACGCCCAACTACCCTACAACGAAAATAGCAATGACCCAATACTCATACCTCCCATCCAGATACCCCTAAAGCGCTATCCAAAACGCCAGATAGGCATAGAAGAGCTCGTAGACGCCCTTGGAAAAGCAATGGTCATAAAAAACCGCCGTGAATCGCGCGGTATATTCCAGATAGACCTTCATGGCGAAGATATATCAAAAAACATCGAAGATACATTTGACAAGATTAATAAATATTTACAAACAAATAATCTCGTTAATTTCAACCAGTTGCTTGAAATAGAGCCGACACGCGAAGAAAAAATAAAAGCATTCAATTCGCTGTTGCACTTATCCAATCAGGGTCGCATAATATGCGAGCAGCCCGTAATGTTCGGAGAAATAGAAATAAAGTTGGTACAAAAATGGAACTAAAAGAAGATACACTCGTTTTACAGAGAGATGAGGAGTTAAAAGAAGTCACAAGACTGCGCTTCATTCTGGACAAATCAAACAGATACCCGGAATGCTTGGGTGACATTGAAGAGCGCAAACTCATGGCGCGTCTTACAAAGCTTGAGCGCAAACACAGTTTACGCTACTAACTCCTTGCTCAAAAACGCAAGTGATAATATGAGGGACAAAAAAAAAATAATCGAAGCAGCCTTATTTATCGCTGCGCGGCCAATGACCTTGGCAGAACTCTATCAGGTAGTTGGCATCCCCAAACCCCGGATAAAAAAATTACTCAAAGAGATGGAAACAGAATACGATGACCACAGCCTCAGTGTCCGCGAAAGAGACAACTACTATGAACTACACATAAAAGAAGAATACAAATATCATGTAGAACACCTCGCCCCGGAAAAAGACTTCTCAAAAGCAACCCTTCAAACCCTCTCATTAATCTCCTATCACAACCCAGTCAAACAAAGCTTCGTAGTTGAGACAAGAGGCAACCGCGCCTACGACCACATAAAAGAACTATCCTCCCGCGGCTTCATCCGCCTCGAGCCGGAAGGCCACACAAATCGCATACATATAACCAAAAAATTCCTCGACTACTTCGATTTGACATCATCCAGAGAACTCAAAGAATATTTCTCCCAAAGAGGAATAGAACCCCCTGACGAAAAAGCACACGAAGAAAACGCAGCAAAACACGAACTGTCCAATCCAAAAGACAATCCCCAGCAACAGGAACCAACAACCATATCGCCTGCACAAGAAGAACCAGAGGAAAGCAAAAAACAAGAACCCTGTGAAACACAAGAAGACAAAGAATCCCCCAAACAAGAACAGGAAAAACAAGAAGACAGTGAAGTCAGCAAACACAAAGAACCGCAGGACTACGAAGCGCAAAAAGACAAAGAACCGCATGTTCCCCAAAAAGAAAAGCATGAAAATCCAGACCTGAAACAAACAAAAGACAGTGCAGAAAAACAAAAAACAGAAAAGACACCATCTATCCAACCAGAAGAAGAACCCCCGGAACCAAAAAAAGAAGAAAAACAAAAAAAGAAAACCAAAAAATCAGTAAACATAAAAGACGAGCCCTACCAAAGCCCATTCGCAGACGTCATGAAAGACAATGATGAATAAACAAAACCTTCTTTCACATTCACTTCTTCAAAACAGCCTTATTCAGCTCATCAACAAACTTATCCGCATCAACGCCATGCGCCGCCGCGCCGTCCTCAATACACTCAAACCGCGCAGCAATACACCCGATACAATGAAGCCCGAACTTCGCAAACACTTCAACAGTCTCAGGATACTTACCCACAACCTCATTAATTCCCATTTTTTTCGTAATCTTCTCATCTGACATAACATCACCAACTTCATCTAAGACTTCTTCTTTTTTATATTTTTCCCCTTGATCAGTGCATAATTAACCGGATTCCTGACCCTTGAACAGAGATTATCCGGGGTACAGATTAATATATCTTTATAATATCCTTCATTATCACAATTAGGCGGCAGTATGATTTCCTCTCTTTTCTTTGCATAATTCAACTGCCCCTGCAAATAAGAATCCGGCAGCGGTTCAGGATTATTACAATTCCACTCCTTTAGTCTCTCATCAATATCCTCCCATTCCCAGCCAACACTCCTCAGAAAATTAACCATAATAAATATCCCTCTCTTACGACCGTCCTTGAGGCCGGCCAGAATATTGTGCACGCACGGCGGGAAAAGCTCCTCAGGAATCTTATTTGCTGCCCCGCGTTTTACCCCAGTCTTCACTTTTTTATCTCCTATCTGATCCTCAATATCGTACTGGCCCGTGACCACCTTACTGAACGTCTGTTTCATAATGCCACCATTCTTTTTAACTTTCTCTTTTACGTCTTGTATGAATGTCCCACCAGACCTCATGATACTCTTCATCTTATCCAGCCGGTCATCTCTCTTGGACTCTTTTTTGTTTTCATCAACTTCATGCTCAAGTGCTTCCATGACAAGTTCACTTGCCTCATTCTTCTCAAAAGAATCCAGAAACCACTTGTCTCCCCGCACATTCTCTGGCAGCGCATCATCCATCCTGAATTTATCAAGCTTACCAACATCAATCGGCAGACTCACATGCCAACTCTTCTCATTAAAAGAATAAGGCATCCGAAACAAATGCCTATAAGACCAGTTATGCTCAACCTCAACCACTTTATACGGGTCACCATTCATCTTACCTGCAAGCGATTTATCATAACAACTCAATGCATCAACAAGATCTTTGCAAATATAATCCCGCAAATAATCCGCAACCTTCTGCATCAACTCAGGATACTGCACCTCAACCGGCAAAAAATTCACCGATCCCGGGAGCGACTTGCACGAAACCGCAACATGAAATCCTCTTCTACCCGAAAACTTCAAAGAAACATTATTCACGCCATGATCTTTCAGTGCCTCAATAATAAGCCCTGCCGCAATCCTCCCATGCTCCAGATCCTCATCAGCATCAATATCAAAAAAAATATCCCATCCGGTCCTGATTTTATCCATATCATTCTTCTTCATACTGTTTGAAAGCAACAATGGATTGCTCCAATGCTCTAAAGAGCAATGAAAAGAAGTCGCCCCTTTCTTAACCATATACTCAAGATCCCCTGGAAATTGCACCGAAGCAGGTCTTTTGCTAAACCTGCCGCCATAAAATACCGGGACCACCTCGCGCCCCTCGCACAGGCTAAACATCCGCTCGATAATCTCAGGCCGAAGATAATATTCTCTAATCTGTCTGCTCCTTGCAGCATCTATTTCCATACTAAATTAATCACAACCCATATTTTTATATAAATCCCACATTTTATCAATAAACTATATATACCGTATCTGCCAATATTTAACCTATGAAAATTGATTTCAAAAAAGCAATAATTTTGTCATTCAAATATTCTACCAGTCTCCGTAAATTGCCATACTATTTCCTGTTTCAGATATTTACAATGATCCTGATGTTTTTTCCACTACTCAATTTAACAGATGCATGCTACAGCAGCCGAATATTCGAGAACCCGGTCCCTGACCCGCAGATGGTAGACTTTATTGTTGAGTCCTTTGGATACTTCTTTTTATCAATTGTATTGGTTTTGATTCTTTCCTCAATATTAACGCCAACATTCATATTCAATTACACACAATACCGGAACAAAAAAGATGACACCCTTAAGCACAGTCTTATCCATGCAAAGCCGTACTTTCTGACCGTTTTTGGCGCATTTATAACAATGGCTTTCCTGATAAATATTATCGGCGGAATACTCTCGATGATAGTTCAGGTTCTTGGAACCATAGTATCTTTCATGATGACCTTGGCTTTCATCTTTGTGATTCAGGATATCGTCATAAGGAAAAGCAGTATTTCAAATAGTTTGAGTTCATCTTATAAATGCACAACAAAAAATTTTACTGCAATTGTAACAATGTATCTGGTAACAACAATTTTTTCGATCATAATTACCCTGTTCTTTGGAATACCGCTTATTTTTGTTTTATCACATTCAATGGCTCCGCTCTTCGGAATGCTGGGTGCAGGGATGTCCTATAGCGCCTTGCTCACAACATTTGCATCAACAATACGATCCGACATAGAATTATACCTCGTTTCAATCATAACACTGCTGCTTGGAAGTTCTATAAGCAAACTCTTCAGCATGGCCTTTATAACAGAAACCTACCTTCAGCTAAGAGCAAAAAAATGATTCATAAGCGTCAAACCTCCATAAAGACTCAGGCACCATTCAGTTTTTCATAAGAAACAAGTATTTAATAAATTAAATCTCTCTACTGCTTCTGATATCTTCAATAATCTTAGTGATATCCCCGCTTGCCTTCCAGAAAGTGACTGATACTTCATCAAACGGATTTGCATGCAGATGATATTTTTCCGCATGAATATCCAAAGAATCACCCTCATCTAAAATTACTTCCTTAACACCGCCATCATCCTCAACAAGTTTCATCACGCACTTACCCTTTACTTGAAACGTACTTGTTTAGCAAATCATAATCGATATGCGATACCCACACAAAATAATCCCTATTTATGAAAAAATAGATAAAACAATAACAGGAGCACCATAAATTTTATGTAAAAATAATGGCGATTGTGCAAAAACCATAAAAC
>QMVA01000080.1 GCA_003660865.1 Candidatus Nanohalarchaeota archaeon
GAAGTATCAGTAAACACCTGCAAAAAAAGCTTCCTGTCATTCTCCTCAAGCACATTAAACCGAACAACAACCCCATTACTACCAAAATACTCATTAATCAAACCAGCCTCATTTTGAGAAGCAAGCGACACCTCAGTAACATCCTACACAAAATCAGGAGTAAGACTGACAGTAACATGCGTAACAAAAGCGCTCTTGAAGCGCGAAAGTCCGCAAGTCCAGCACCCGCGATGCCGAAGTTTAAACTTAGCCTCAAACATAATTATTAAAACCTGCCAAACAATAAAAAACTTTACCAAAAAACAAAAGATGAACTATCTATCGGCAACACATCTCCACCAGAACTATATAAATACCAAAAATAATCAAAAAGAACGATAACTATGGAAACAGTAAACAGACAAGAAATACTATTCTATATCACAAAAGAAACAATTCAGGATATAGCATTGGAAAAACTCAATAGACGCCTGACAGAGGAAGAGTTAGAAATCGCCAAAAAAGGAGTTGAAGGTGGACTTTTATTCGACATTGATACAGTCTACAACACAATTTTTTTCGAGATGATACAAAAAAACTAAAACCACATAATTTAAAATAAGTAACCTTGCAATAAAAAAATGCAACTTATCATACAAAAAGGCGACATATATGAAATTAAGCAAACTTGCTGAAGAAGTAAATAAACCTAAAAAATTCAAAGACATAGAAAAAAAATGGCAGGACCGCTGGCAAAAAGACAGCATCTTCAAAGTGACAGAAGACAAAACCAAAAAAAAATACTACTGCCTCGAAATGTTCCCCTACCCCTCAGGCAAACTCCACATGGGCCACGTAAGAAACTACTCAATCGGCGACTGCCTCGCGCGCTACAAGCGCATGCAGGGCTACAACGTCCTCTACCCTATGGGCTATGACTCACTCGGCCTCCCCGCGGAAAACGCAGCAATAAAAAACAACAGCCACCCCAAAATCTGGACCGAAAAATGCATAGGAATGATGAAAGACCAGCAAAACCAGATGGGCTACTCCTATGACTGGTCACGCGAAGTAGACACATACAAGCCAGAATACTACAAGTGGAACCAATGGATCTTCCTAAAACTCTACGAAAAAGGCCTTGCCTACAAAAAAGAAGCACCCATAAACTGGTGCCCGAAATGCAGCACAGTCCTTGCAAACGAGCAGGTAGAAGACGGCAGATGCTGGCGCTGCAAATCAGCAGTCGAAGAAAAAAACCTGAAACAATGGTTCTTCAAAATCACCACCTACGCAGACGAACTCCTAAACGACATCGACAAACTCAAAGACTGGCCCAAAAAAGTAAAGACCATGCAAAAAAACTGGATAGGCAAATCAGAAGGCACAGAAATAAAATTCAAGATAGACAACTCCACCGAAACAATCTCCACATTCACAACAAGACCGGACACAGTATATGGCATAACCTACCTCGTACTCGCCCCCGAACACCCCATGGTAGAAAAACTGACAAAAAACACTCCCTACGAAAAAAAAGCAAAAGACTTCATAAAAAAAGTAAAAAAAATGTCCACAATCGAGCGCACTGACGACACAAAAGAAAAGGAAGGCATCTTCATTGGAATTCACGCCATAAACCCCATAAACAACGAAAAATTCCCCATCTACATAGCAGACTACGCGCTCATGGCATACGGCACAGGCGCAGTAATGGCAGTCCCCACCCACGACCAGCGCGACTTTGAATTCGCCAAAAAACACAACCTCCCCCTGAAAATCGTAATCCAGCCCAAAGGAAAGACACTGGACGAAAAGACAATGACAAAAGCATACACAGACCCCGGCATCATGACAAACTCAGGACCCTTCAACAACACAAGCAACGAAACAGCAAAACAAAAAATAACAGACCACATGATAAAACAAGGCTGCGCAAAAAAAACAACCAACTACAAACTAAGAGACTGGCTGATCTCAAGACAGAGATACTGGGGCACCCCAATCCCCATAATAAACTGCCCAAAATGCGGACCGGTTCCCGTCCCACAAAAAGACCTCCCCGTAACCCTCCCTGACAGCGCAAAATTCACAGGCGCAGGAAACCCCCTCGACACAGCAAAAGACTTCAAAAACACAAAATGCCCGAAATGCAGCGCCCCCGCAACCCGTGAAACCGACACAATGGACACCTTCGTAGACTCCTCATGGTACTTCTTCAGATACACATCCCAAAACGAAACATCTTATCCCTTCAACAAAGAACAGTCAAAATACTGGATGCCAGTCGACCAGTACATCGGTGGCATAGAACACGCCATCCTCCACCTCCTCTACGCCCGCTTCTTCACAAAAGCCCTAAGAGACATAGGACTCACAGATTTAGACGAACCCTTCAAACGCCTGCTCGCACAAGGCATGGTCCTAAAAGACGGCGCAAAAATGTCAAAATCCCTCGGAAACACCGTAGACCCAGGGCTAATCATAGACAAACACGGCGCAGACACAGCCCGCCTCTTCATCCTCTTTGCAGCCCTCCCCGAAAAAGAGTTGGAATGGTCAGACACCGGCGCAAACGCAGCCCACAAATTCCTAAAAAAAATCAACACACTGGTCGACTCAAACAAAGACAGCTACACAAAAGGAAAAATAGACACAAAAGACCTCGACACCAACACAAAACACCTCCTCTCAAAAACCGAAAAAGCAACAAAAGAAATCACACAAGACATAGAAGACCACAAACTAAGCTTCGCCATAGCAAAAATAATGGCATTTGTAAACGAGATCAACAGATACACAAAAAGAATAGAAAACCCAGGCAATATGCAAAAAATCATCCTGACCCACTCAATAGACACACTCCTCCTCCTGATAAGCCCCTTCACCCCCCACTTGGCAGAAGAAAACTGGGAACACCTTGGCAACAAACCCTACATCTCAACACACCCATGGCCAAAACACAACGAATCCTACATAGACAAAGCCGCAGAAAAAAGAGAAGAACTAACAAAATCAATACTGGACGACATAAAAGAAATCCAGAAAATAGTAAACAAAACCCCGGAAAAAATAAACATCTACCTAAGCCCCACATACAAATACAAAATCTACGGAATCGCCCTAAAAAAGCCAAAAAACCTCATAGCAGAAATCATGAAACACGACACCATAAAAAAACACAGCAAAGACGCAATAAAATACGCAAACATCCTGATAAAGCGCCACAACCTCCAGCCTCTGATGCCCGAACAGGAAGAAAAACAGACAATAAAATCATCAATTGACTTCTTCGAAAAAGAACTGAACTGCGCAATAGAAATCATAGAAAAAGAAACAGAGAGCGAAAAATCAAAGCGCTCAGAACCAGAAAAACCCGGCATCGAGATACTATGATTTCCCGCACGGAAAACACACACATTTCAATTTTGAAAACACAATCCATAAATTTCCCTGAAATGCGCCACCACACCACACCCACAAATCAACGCAAACAAAACCCACAACATTTATATACTTAATGCGCACCATATTTGCACTATGCAAAAAGAATTCATAACAGACTACATACTCAGGAAAAACACATGGTGGAAAACAGGAAAAGTAGAAAAGATACACACAGGCACAGAAAGAAAAGAATACATCCAAAAAATACAAAAAAACCTGAAACTGGATAGAATTATATGCCTCGCAGGCATAAGAAGAAGCGGCAAATCAACCCTCCTCCACCAACTGATAGCCCGCCTACTCAAAAGCGGCACAAAACCGCAAAAAATAGTATACGTAAAAATAGACGATCTCATAGACAAAACAGACGACATAAGAGACATCGCGGATATATACCATGAAATAACAGGAATAAACCCCAAAAACGAAAAAGTCTACTTCATCCTCGACGAAATTCACTTCCTAAAAAACTGGCAATTCCACCTGAAATACTTCATAGACTCAAAATACAAAAGCAAATTCATCATAAGCGGCTCATCAAAGACACTCCTCTACAAAGACGCCGCCGAAAGCCTGGCAGGAAGAATCAGATTCATAGACGTCTTCCCCCTCACCTTCAGCGAATTCACAGAATTCAGCGGCATCAAACTAAACCTCAAAAAAAGCCTCACATACGAATCAATCAAACACAACTATCATCAGACTACACCAAAAAAACAGGAAATACTGCACCTCCTAAGGCAATACTTAAGCGTAGGTGGATTCCCGGAATGGTTCAAAATAAAAAACATGAACGAATGGCAAAAAACCCTCACAGAAGACTACCTCTCATTAATACTATACAAAGACATAGTCCACACATTCAAAATAAAAGACCCCATACTCCTCGAAAAGCTCGTAAATGAAACAGCACTATACTCTACAAACAGATTCAGCTACACCGGTCTCTCAAACAGGCTCGACGCAGACAGGGAAACCATAAAACTATACCTGTACTACCTCAACTCATCCATGCTAATCTTCACATCAGAAGTATACTTCAAAACAAAAAAAGCAAGAGAAAGAATCGAAAAGAAAATCTACTTCTGGGAAGAAGGCATGAGAAAAGCACTGGCACAGGACAACGACGAACCAAAAGCAATCGAAAACATAGTCGCATGGCACCTGATTAAAAAAGGCATGGAAGAAAAACCATTCTTCAACCCATACTACTGGAAAAACAAGCACAACCACGAAATAGACTTCATCCTCGATGCAAAAGAACTCACACCAATAGAAACAAAATACAGACAAAGACCACAAGACACCAAAAGCACCTATGAATTCATGGAAAAATACAAACTCAAAAAAGGCATCATTGTAACCAAAGACCTGCTCGACAGAAAAGAAAAAAACAATCATGAAATACTCTTCATCCCTGCGTGGCTCTTCCTCTTGTCAATATAACCCCACTCAGAACCCGAAAAACCCGGCATCGAGATATTATTATATTTCTGAAACCTCATCTGCCACATTGCTCAAAAGCAGGGAATAAAACTACCAGAATCCAAACTCCCCTGTTACCACCCAAACGTATTTAAAATAATCACATAATTTAATACATGATAACATGGACAATGATACACCCATAACACCCGACGACTTTCTGGACAAAATATCTATACTTCAAAACGAACTCCAAAAAGAACAAAGACGACGTACAAACTCACCAAACCAATACGAGCAAGTACCTTCTCCTGCCTACTTCACAAAGACAGATAAGAGAATACATACTCTTCAAAATCCAGGCCAATCAACCATCGAATATATGCAGGCGATTTACGGGTCAATAACAGAAGACAAATATAAGGGCCCAAGTCTTGAGGATATTGGCACAAAAGTAATATCCTCCCCAAAAGACAGCACAGTACAAATAACAGCCAGATCGGATTCTATAGAATATGGAAGACACTTAATAAGGACTATATCCACTCTGAAGAAAAAAGAAGAAGTAGACCCGGACATCATTAACATAGTCAAGACAGTCCTCAGAAACTATCATATTGCAGCCAAAATACAGATGGGGGATCAATTCAAGAAACTTACTGAAAGTGAATTTAAAGAGATTAAACGTAATTACGGGATCGATCTTCAGACCCTTTCTACAGACTCCGCAGTACCCGACGTAGAATACAAGGGCAAATTATACAGTTTATCAGCTGAAATAACAACAGACATATCTGAACTAGACAAAATACTCATAAATGACCTTTTTCATCATTTCCAGGAAAAAAAGCAAAAAATAAACCAAAAAAGGGATGATATTGCCTTCGACTTAGCAAAGTATAAATGCGCTTACACATCAACTCAAAATATATTGGCTGAACCTGCTCAGAAAGCAATATGCGAAGATATAGATCTCCTAAAGACCGAATTACTTCAACTGGAAACAGATAAATATGAAGTACAAAGATCCATTCACGAATGGAAAAATAACTACGCTGAGACTCACACAGCCATGGGAAAACAAGCCATAAAGTCAAAAAAAGATAATCTCAAAGAGAACCTGCTAGACGAAAATCTATTAAAAGCCATCTCAACAGTAAAAAAACATTTTCCTCAAATCTCAGCAGATGAGATTTATAATATTCCCAGTAGATTCGAAGCAAAATACAATTATCTAAAAGATACAGACAACAATCGCATCTATACTGCGCTCCTATACTTAAAAGATCAAAATGAAATACTACAACCGGAACATTTAGAAGAAAACATTGAACTTGCAGACCTTTACAACAAACAAGAGGACAAAAACGAAGAAATAACCAGATACATTAAAAGCGACCTGTCAAAATCCAGTGAAATTGCAGGAAAAGTAAGAGCATTATCTAGAATGAATAAGATAACTTCCCAAATCAAATCTGACATAAACACTCTACAAAATAATTACAAGCTATTCTCCAACTGATTGTACCAGAGAATCACGAATCAAAACGCGCACAGCGTCATCCTCAAAAATGAGTCGTCAGTATGCAGATGAAATCAAAAACATTATTTTAAAAAAACCAACACCCACATACATAGTATGAGTAGTAACACAAAAATTCTCGGAATACCCGTAAGCGCCCAAAACACCGCATTTA
>QMVA01000081.1 GCA_003660865.1 Candidatus Nanohalarchaeota archaeon
CTATGTCTTTTGACTATGTCTTTTGACTATGTCTTTTGATATAACTGAAGCTTTTCGGCAAGGTACGTATCTATATGTCAGTTTAATAAACGTGGTTGAGTTTATGTTGTGTAATGAGTCAATTAATGTGTGGTGTGGTGGTTCGGGACCCTAATGTCTGAGTTGATGCGCTTTCGGCGCAGGAAAGGTATCAGTTGGTGGTCGGCTTATTGAAGAGATTAAGTTGAGGAAGTATTCTTATGAGACAGGGAAAGTTTATGTTTATGTTGTTAAGGAGTTTCTGAAGTCAGGCAAGACTGCAAGAGAATTTTTGCTTTCACATACTGAAAAAAGCAAATCAACAGTCAGGACGTTCTATTTTGCGCTTAAGTTTTTCTTTGAGAATGTGCTTGATGAGAGATTTGATGAGAAGATACCTTTGGCTAAAAGGAGTTTGAGGATACCTGTTGTTTTGAGCAGGGCAGAGATAAACAGAATGATTGATGCAACGCGCAATGTGAAGCATAAGCTTGTTTTGATGTTTCTTTACTATGCAGGTTTGAGACTTGATGAGGTCAGGAATGTTAAATGGGTTGATGTGGATTTTGAAAGAGAAGTGATCCACCTCAGAATTGCCAAGGGAGAAAAAGAAAGGATTGTTTTTCTGCATTCGAAATTGAGTGATATGCTCACATTTTATGGAAAAACAGGTGGACTGGTGTTTATGTCTGACACATGCAAAATGTACAATAAGACGACCATATATCGAATTATCGTGAATTCAGCTAAAAAAGTTGGAATCAGCAAAAATGTGGCGCCTCATACTTTGAGACATAGTTTTGCTACGCATCTGCTTGAGGGTGGAGCAGATATAAGGTATATTCAGAGCCTGCTTGGGCATAAGGATTTGAAGACAACGCAAATCTATACGCATGTGGCTAATTGCGAGATTAAGAATCTTGCTTGTCTGCTTTGATTGTGTGTGGGTTCTTTAATGTTTCGTTATGTGCGATTTTTGGAACCTTAGCGCGTCTTCTACTGTGTGGATGTTTCGTTTTTTCATGTGCCTGTATAGTTTGCTGAATAGGTCTTTTGTTGCCAGTACGTCGCTCATGGCTCTGTGCGCTTGCTGGTTGTTTATTCTTAGGTGGCTGCATAGGTTTTCTAAGTTGTATGAGCTTAGGTGGGGTATCAGTCTTCTTGATAGTTTGCATGTGCATAGTGCGATGTTTTCCAGTTCCTCAGTTTCGGTTTCTTTGAAGTTGTGGTTCAGGAAGTTGTAGTCGAATGTTGTGTTGTGGGCGATGATTACGTTGTTGGCTATGAATTTTCTTATGTCTACACTTACGTCTGGGAAGGTCGGTGCGTCTTTTACCATGTGGTCTGTTATGCCTGTCAGGGAGGTTATGAATGATGGGATTCTTCTTTGCGGGTTTATTAGTGTTGAGTATCTGTCTATTGTGTTGAATGAAGTTGTGTTGTTGTCTACGTTTACTTTGAGGGCTGAGAATTCTGTGATTTTATGCATGTATCTTGAGAGTCCTGTTGTTTCGATGTCGAGTATTACGAATTTTGCGTTTTCCATGTTGTCGCCGTTATTGTTTTTTTGTTGATATAGTTTATTGAGAATGTCTGTCTGTTGCTGTGATATTATGTTTGTTGTAATTTATGTTTAGTTATCTTTATTTCCTCATTGGTTCTTTGTGATGTCCATCAGCCTTGTAAAAGGCTGGCGATTAAGTGCGTTTCGCAACCTTCTGAAAGGTTGATCATCAAGTGTGTTTCGCTGCGCTCAAGCACACAAAATGTTGTTTTGTGTTGGTGTGTTGATTCGCTCAAGCGCATGGTGGATTATTTTATTTTCCGTCTTTTTTCTAGCCCCCACCCGCCTAGTTGAGGGTTATGTTGTCTGAGTTTTTTGATAGTTTTTTTGGTGGATGTTGTGGGGTTTATGTTTATGTCAGACCTAGCATGTCGCCGAAGATTGTGAAGAGGAGTGCTTTTGCTGCGAAGAATATTACCAGCGCAAGGCTTACGAAGACGGGGCTGTATTTTACTGCGCCTTTTATGTTGCCTGATTGTATTTGGGATATCAGGATGCCTGAGAAGAGGGTAGTTATTACCAGTGCTGCGATTGAGAAGTATTGGAAGAGTTCAAGGTCAATGTCTGGTTTTGAGATTTTCATCATGCCCTGGTCTGCAAATTCTGCATCTATGTCGCCCATGTCGTCCCACATGCTTGTTGTTGATGTGACGAGGAAGGCTGAGATTGCGAAGAGGAATGGTGCGCCCAGTACTGCGGCCATGAAGATGAACATGACGTACATCATTACGCTGGATTGTATTTCTTTTTGGAGCATTTCGGTGTTTCTGATGTCTGCTGCTGTTTCTTCGAGCAGTTTTGCTACTGCGCCGCCTGATTTTAACCCCTCTACCAGCAGGCCGATGGTTCTTCCAAGTATGGTGGATTTTACTTTTGTTGTGAGTGTCTGGAATGAGTCTTCTATTGACTGGCCGCCATATATCTGGAATGCTACTTTTTTGAATTCCTGTCCGAGTTCCCCGAATTCCGGTCTTGCTGAGAACAGTAGTGCGCGGTCAATTGTCAATCCTGACTTGATGTTGGATGCGGTCAAGAGCAGCAGGTCAGGAAGGAGTTGCTCTATGCTTTTTCTTCTTGATTCTGCTACGATGGAGTAAATGAGATATGGTGCAATCAGCCCTACTGAGAGGATAAGGATCGGGGGTATGATGCTGAGCCACAGGGGGGCGTTGATCAGGCCGATGAGGATGAAGAAGTCCAGGAATGCCATGATGTAAAATGTAATGAATAACTTGAATATGAAACTTTCTTTGAAGCTTTCCTGACCTGCGTAACGTGCTTCATTCTCAATGAGCTCCCTGTACTTTTTTGGAAGCATGTTATAAATCAATGTTTCGTAGTTCATTTTGCATTACACCCTGACTGAAGGTCTCTTTGTCTTTATGAGGTTTATAAATACCAGCTGGAATAGTATCAGGCCGATAAGGATACTTACAAGGATAATCGGCGGCAGGCCTGTTCCTGTAAAACTTGAGAGTATTATCATGAAGGTTATGCCTAAGGATGGCATGATTACGCCAATCATCATGTACATCAGTGTATATGGGTTCAGTTGCTGACCGTATTTTTTTATTGAGATTAGCTGGTCTTTGATGATGTCGTCTACGATGGTGCCTAGAGGGGATCCTATGTCTGTACCTGTTTTCATTGCATTCAGCAGCTGCCAGAAGGATCTTCTGTACGGTAGTGACGGATTGATGATTATGCTGTCTTCAATTGCTTCTGTTTCTGATTTGCCGCCGTTGATGTCTTTGACTATTTTTTTAAATTCTTCGGATACGGAACCATATCCTTCTGTGACTGCGACCATGGATTGATAGAGGGGGATTCCTGATCTTACTTCAATAAGGAGGTGGCGCAATGCGTTTGGAAGTTCCTGTTCTATTTTGCGCGCTTTTTTTTTTGCAATTACTTTGGGCTTGAACATTGATGAGTAAAATGTCATGATTGAGATGAGTGGTACGAATATTAGGAGTATTTTTAGTATGAGTAGTATTTTCAAATTTAGTATGATGCCAATTAGGATTATGCTTGCAGTTATCATCATGGTCTGGTTGATTGTCATGTAGATGCAGATTGAGATGTGCTGTATTAATGTGAGGTTTGTTCCTGATTGCAGAAGGTCCATGTTTACTGATGAGAATGTCTGTTCCAGTTTCCCTGCGGTTCGCAGATACTTTCTGGATTTATTGAGAAGATGTTTTTTTCTAAGTGTATTCATTTAATCGCATCTGAAAGCTATTCGTGTGTCTTTTGATTGTCGGAGTCTTCTGGTTGAGTAGATGGTTTTTGTGCAGGGGTAATTTCTGCATACAGTTCCGGGCCCAGTAGTTCTTTTGGTGATGTGCCTGATTTTGCAAGTTTTATAACTGAATTTTCGTCGCGGTAGTATTCTGCAAAGACTTTTCCTACTGTGTTTATTGTCTTAATCTGGTATTTTGTCATCCATTCGAGTATTTTTGCCTTGTTTGCCAAATCGGTGTCGATTTCTTCATTGCTCATTCCTGTGTATAACTGTATCTCTTTGTATATCCTGTAGGATTTGTTTACTTTTTCAAGTGTGTCTGTTCTTGGATTCCACTGGTATATAATGTTCAGGCTGTCTTCGCCTTCTGTTTTGATAACCTCTGCTACTTCGAGTGTTCTTCTTACGCCTTTTCTGCGGTGCCTGTATTGGACGACGATCAGGTGCAGGGCGCTTAGTGAACTTTTTGGGAGGTTGATTGGTGGATTGGTTAATCTTTTTTGGACCTCTTCGGCTTTGTCGCCGTGGAATGTTGCGTATGCGGAGTGCCCTGTTCTAATGGCCTCGAACATGACTTCTGCTTCTTTGGATCTTCTGATTTCACCGATGATTATTCTGTCCGGTCTCATTCTTAATGAGTTTGCGAGCAGGTCCAGCATGGTGACATGGCCTTTGCCTTCGGGGTTGGCTTCTCTTGATGAGAATGGGACCCAGTGCAGGAATTTCGGGAGGTTTATCTCGCGTGTGTCTTCTATGGAAATGATTCTCTGGTTTGGGGGCATGAAGGGCATCAGTATGTTTAGCATTGATGTTTTCCCGGATGCGGTGCCGCCAGCGACCAGTATGTTCAGTTCATATTGTATGGCAAGCCAAAAGAGAGCGGCGACTTCTCTTGATAGTGTCTTGACTTCAAGGAAGTGGATTATGGTCCAGGGGGACCTTGAGAATTTTCTTATGGTTATTGTGTTTCCGTTGGTTGATATTGGGAAAAGCGTGGCGTTTACACGGTCGCCGGTGCTTAGGTGCGCGTCCATTAGAGGGTTGAGGTTCGTTATCTCACGGCCTACTCGTCTGCCGATTGATGAGGAATAGTTGTATATTTTGTCTTCGCTTTTGGTGAATATATTTGTCTTGAGCCAGCCGTAATGTTTGTGGTATATCCAGATAGGGTCTTTGTGGTTGTTGATTACTATTTCTTCGAGATAGGGGTCACTTAGGAGCAGTTCAATGTCACCGAGCCCGAGCATTTCGTGTATCAGGTTGCCTGCAAGAGTTCTTTTCTCTTTTTCAGATACACTGGGCAGGTAGCGGTCGAGCAGGTCGTAGGCTTTTTTCATGAATTTTTCCTTGACGACACCAAGTGCTGAAGGGTCTACAAACTCTTTTGTGGTTATCTGGACGAGCATGATGAGCTGTTCTCTTATGGCGTTCAATATCGCTAGTGTGCCTATGGTTACTATGGGACGTTTCATGTAGTATATCGGGATGTATTGGTTAGGTACGTTGTATATTGTGACTGTTGCATAAACATTGTCTGCGTTGAGGTTATATGTCTCTACTACGGTGCCGCCAGTAATGTCAATGTCTCTTTGGTCGCCTACTTTATTTAGTATAGTGCTTACTGCTATTTTTTTGTCTTCTTTTTCTGTTTTTTTGTTTTCGTCTTTTGTCTCTGTTTTGGTGGTGGCTTGTGTTGTGTCTTTGGTTTCTTTTGTCTTTTGATTATTATTATTTGTGGATTGTGCCGCGTCTTTTTTCGGGGTGGTAGTTTTGCTTTTTTCGGGTTTCACTCTGCTGTCGCCCGATGTTTTTTGGGTTTGTGTGGATGGGTCTGGTTTCTTTTTTTGTTCTTTGTCCTGCATTTTCTTTTTGATTTCTTCTTTTGCTTTTTTAAGGTTTTGTTCTGTGGTTTTTGATTTGGTTTCTTTTTCTGTTTTGTCTTTGTTTATGTTGTTCATTTTCTTTTTGATTTCTTCTTTTGCTTTTTTAAGGTTTTGTTTTGTTTTGTCTGTTTTGTTGTTTAGTATGTGGGATTTTATGTCGGCATGAGTATTATTTTTATCTTTTGGATTGGCGTCTTCTGTTTTTTTTTTCATGAAAGAGAGAATTCCCATAGTTATGCACATCTTAGTATATTATTATAGAAATATGTCTGAGGTTGTTAATATAGTTTATTGAGCGATTGGTCTGGGTCCAGAAAGAGGGTATGATGTGGGTGTGTTTATAGTTGCGTATGATATACTTACCTTGTCTCCTATTTTGGGTATTGGTGAAAAACGAGTCAGGGTGTCTTAAGAAAGTAAGAAAGTAAGAAAGTAAGAAAGTGTAAATTAGATTACGATACGGCAGACATTATGCTTGAATAAGCTGATATCTTCAGGAAATGCAGCTAAGTTTTACTTTTTCTTCCTGTGCCTCATTTTTTTACTTTTTTTCTTTAGCTTGTGTTGTCTCATCTTTGAGGATTTTCTTTTTTTACCGCAAGGCACGTTGTTCACCTGTTTTGTGTTTTAGATATATAGTTGAAGACATAACTATTTCATGGCACTTACATGCCAAGCTTTTTGGCAAAGCCAAAAATGGACAAATGTCTTCACCATATCCTTAAAAATCTGCGATTTTTAGGATCCAGGAAATCTTCGATTTCCCCGGATAGATTAAGGTCTCTTGGTTTTTGGCTAAGTTTGTCCATATAGTAACGAC
>QMVA01000082.1 GCA_003660865.1 Candidatus Nanohalarchaeota archaeon
AATCCATCGTTAGAGAGTTTTTATTCAAGCAAATTACATGGAATATCATGAGACTTTGAGTGATTCTGGATGATTCAAGGTAATTTAGACCAGATTCAGGGGTTACTTATACAACAACACCTCGCATGTGAGTATTTGCACAATACATATAAATACTTTTACTCATAATTACTTCTTGGTATTATCTATGGACACTCTAAATGTATTCTGGAACCCCGTGAAAAAACAGTCATATAGAGAGAGTAATGCCCTGATTATTGGAAGTACAGGATTCGGATGCTAATCGGGGATGATTCTACAAAGAATATACCAAAAAGATGACCTATAATTTTTTTCTACAGGCAATGAATATTTTTATGTAGCTCTGCTCTTTGCAGCCTCACGATGAATATACTTGCAATTCATCCGGGCTCATGTTTTCCAGAAAAAGGGCAGGGCTATATATCTTCTAACACTTTTCGGAATTTAATTTGTGTTCCGTGTTCAGGATATAATTATACCTCGGAGGCTGACGATTATGAATAAGCAGATTTCAAATAACATGAACGAAGAATACGATTTTGAATACTATTATATAAAGATAATGTGACGCAATACACTTTGATGATGTTATTCAGTAGCGAAGAGTGTCTTACTTACAGTAATAATTCATGTATAGTTCACGCCGTTACTAACTGGACAAACTGAATCAAAAAACCAAGAGGCGCTAACTATCCGGGCGAATCTCAAAGATTCGCTGGATGATAAAAATCACAAAGTGATTTTTAATCATATGGAAAAGTTATATAGTCCAAATAGTTATGACTTTTACTATAATTGCAGAAATCGTTGTAGACATGTCACATTCTGTTAGAACCAATAACAAAACATATAAAGTTTTTGTGGAAATAATCATCAGTATAGTCTTTGGTCCGGTGGCTCAGGCGGTTAGAGCACCACGCTGATAATAAACTTCTGTATTTTTTCAGAACAACATCTGATACGTGGGGGTCGTGAGTTCAAATCTCACCCGGACCATTGAATATAAAAAATCATGGGACATTAGTAAAAGTTGAAAAATCCCACGCTTTTTTATTGTCAGTATATACTTTATATACAATAAAAAACAAAAAAATAATTATCGGAGGAAATTCAAATGAATCTTGAAATTCAATTTGCACTTGCAGGCGGCATTGCAGCAATTCTTTTTGCAATTTATCTGACAGTAAGTGTATTAAGGAAAGACGCTGGCACAGAAAAGATGAAAGAGATATCCCATGCAATACATGAAGGTGCAATGGCATTCATGCACAGGGAATATAAAACAATTGCAATATTTACTGTAATCATTACAGCTATCCTTGCTGTTACAATAAAGGAGAGTTACCCAACTGTTTTAGGCAATCATGCAACCGCTTTGGGATTTTTTGTTGGAGCTGTGCTTTCTGCTACTGCCGGTTATATCGGTATGAACGTATCTGTACGTTCAAATGTGCGTGTGGCTAATGCAGCAAAAGACGGTCTTAACGATGCATTGAAGATAGCGTTTCGCGGCGGGGCAGTTACAGGTATGTCTGTTGCCGGACTTGCGCTGATTGGAGTGACTATATTCTATTACATTTTCAAAGATCCGTTGGCGATTGTCGGGTTCGGATTCGGTGCATCGCTTGTCAGTCTGTTCGCGCGTGTCGGTGGGGGAATATATACTAAAGCTGCGGATGTCGGTGCGGACTTGGTAGGTAAGATTGAGGCTGGCATACCAGAAGATGACCCCCGGAACCCTGCTGTTATTGCAGATAATGTCGGTGACAATGTCGGTGACTGTGCAGGAATGGGTGCAGACCTTTTCGAGACTTATGCTATTACAGCAATCGGCGCAATGTTGCTTGGTCACTTGCTGCTTTCAAATGAGTACTATGTTATTTACCCACTCCTGCTTGGCTCTGTTGCAATCTTTGCATCAATACTCAGCACATTTGTCGTGAAAGCAAAACACAATATAATGAGCGCACTTTATAGGGGAGTCATAACCGCAAGCATTCTATCAGCAATAGGATTTTATTTCGTAACAGATCGTTATTTACCCCCCGTAGTCAAGATAATTTCAACAGGTGTAAAGATTAGTTCAATAAATATCTACTATACAACGCTTATCGGGCTTGCACTTGCAATTGCGCTGTTTGCAATAACTGAATATTATACTTCAACGAGATACAAGCCGGTAAGATCAATTGCAGAGGCATCACTCAGTGGTTCGGCGGTGAATATCATTACCGGCCTTGCAGTCGGTCTTGAGAGTACTGCTGTTCCGTTAATCCTTATATCTGCGGCTATACTTGGATCTTTCCAGCTGGCAGGACTTTACGGTATAGGAATATGTGTCATGGCTATGATATCTCTTACTGCAATGATTATTGCGCTTGATTCATATGGGCCTATAACTGATAATGCAGGGGGCATTGCTGAGATGGCAAAACTGCCAGCGAAGACGAGAGAGATTACAGATTCTTTGGATTCTGTCGGTAATACGACGAAGGCTGTGACGAAGACGTTTGCTATTGGTTCTGCAGCACTTGCTGCATTGACTTTGTTTGCAGCTTATGTTCATGAGATTGAACGCGTTATCGGAGAAGTGGTAGTGTTTGCTATCAATGATCCGCGTGTGCTTATCGGTCTTTTTATAGGCAGCATGATACCTTTCCTTTTCAGTTCATGGTGTATGCGCGCTGTCGGTCGGAGTGGGTTTAAGATAGTTGAAGAAGTAAGGCGCCAGTTCAGGGAAATCAAAGGCATCATGACTTACAAGGCAAAGCCGGATTATGCAAAGTGCGTTGATATCGTGACTGTTTCTGCGCTTCATGAGATGAGAAATCCTGCGATTCTTGCAGTGGTTGCACCGCTTGCGGTCGGGTTTTTGCTTGGACCGCTTGCGCTTGGCGGACTTCTTTTGGGTTCGATATTGTCGGGTGTGCTTCTTGCTATCCAGATGTCAAACGGCGGCGGTGCATGGGATAATGCCAAGAAATACATTGAGGACGGCAACTTTGGCGGCAAGAATTCAGATGCGCACAAGGCAGCGATTGTCGGAGATACTGTCGGCGATCCGTTCAAGGATACAGCAGGACCTGCTATTAACCCACTGATTAAAGTGATGAATACGATTGCGCTTATTTTCATTGCTTTGATTGTGAAGTATGCGCTGTTTTGAGACTTGAGAGAATATCCACGCTATTTATGGGCAGTCCAGGATTATGGTCCTGCCTCAATATTTATTTTTTTTCAGTTCTCTCTGGCCTAAATATACTGATAAGAAAAACAAGAAACGAGATGACCCACCAGGTGGACTTTCTTCAGTGTACAATGTTGATGTTATTGGTTTCAACGAATTTGTCCCAGGTAATTTCAAATAATATTTGTATAGTAAACACCATAACTTTTTGGACTAATGGCGTTTCCATATCATTAAAAATCACTTTGTGATTTTTATGATTCAGCAAATCAGAGGATTTGCCCGAATCCTTAAAATTGCAATGCAATTTTAGGATCCAGTGAATCGAAGATTCACCCGGATAGATTGATGTCTCTTGGTTTTTGGTAGAGTTTGTCCATTTGGTAACGACATCAACTATAGTCAAAACCAATAAGTTATTGGTGATAGGCACTGTGTGCCGGTTTTTTTCTTAATTGTATGTTTGTTAACTGCGTAAACTATATAAGCGCTTGATGCTATTGTAAATTATGATTATTGAGATTATTGAGGTACTGCGCATAGGGATTGTTGCTGTGATACAGAGTGCGATAAATACAAGCAAGATTGTCATCACTTCAATGATTAAGGCGTTTGTTATTTTTAGGGATGGTGTCAATACAGCACCGCCTCTTGAAATTGTGATTGTGCTTTCTGTTTTTGCTTTTATTGGATATATGGTTTTCAAGTTCCTTGAAGGGTCAGCTGCGCAGTTTGCAAAATTCATTGTTATTCTTATTATTCTTTTTGTGCTGACGGTTATGATTCTTTGAATATGTTGATTATCTGAATATACTTTTGATGAAATTAGTGTCGAATTTTATATCGAGGGGTTCTTCTTTTGGTTCTGTGTTGTCTATGCAGACTGCGTTTTTTGTTGCGGCTTTCAGGGAGAGTGCAAGTTTGACAAACCGGGGGGATGTCAGCAATTTTGGGAAATTGTTTACACAGAGATGGACGGCTTTGTCTTTTAGGTGCACGCTGCAGATATGTTTGTCATCCAATTTTATTTTTGTTTTTACCATTTTATATCACCTTTAGTAGCTTGATATCTAATTTGCCGTTTAGGATGGCTTTGTGACCTTTTATCTGTATTTGTGTGTTGTCGAATTCTACTTCTGTGCCTATTGTGTGTTTTTCAATGAGAGATGATAGATTGTCCATCACATCTTTATCTTTGAGGATTGATTCGAGTTTCATGATTAGTCTATTATATGCGGTAAACATATATATCTTACGAATTCCATATAACAGGTTATGCATGAGATTATTATCGGCAGAAGCCCGGCTGATCTTGAGAAGTATGGCAACAGGGGTACGGGGGTTATCGGAAAGCATTATGTTGGCAGGAAAGGGGAGCAGCATATGACAACTTCTGTGCGCCTTGATCTTGCGATGCCGCATATTATCGGGCTTTTTGGTAAGAGGGGACAGGGTAAATCGTATTCTATGGGGTCTATTGCAGAAGAGATTGCGCGTCAGCCAGAGGATATCAGGATGAATATGGCTGCTTTGATTGTTGATACAATGGGTATTTACTGGTCTATGAAAGAGCCCAATGAGCGTGATTTCCAGCTTCTTGCATTGTGGCACCTGAAGCCAAAGGGGTTTCCTGTGGATACGCTGATTCCAGAGGGGCTGGTGCCTCTTTTTAATGAAAACAAGATCCCGTTTGACGGGACGTATAGTTTTAAGCCGAGTGAGCTTGATATTGGCTCGTGGGCGCTTACGTTTAATATTGATCTTGATACGGAGATGGGGCTTTTGCTTGCTAAGGTTATCAAAATAATGAATGATGAGCGGGGTGATTTTTCGCTTGAGGATATTGTTGAGAAAATCAAGGAGCAGGATGTTGAGCATGTGGCTAAAGAGGCACTAATGAACCGGTTTATTGTTGCCGAGAGCTGGGGTATTTTTAATCCCAAGGGGACTTCTATTTTTGATATTGTCAAACCAGGCAGGATTGCTATTATTGATGTGAGCCAGTTCGGGCTGTCGAGCGGCGGATGGTCTGTGAATTCGCTTGTGGTAGGTCTGCTTGCGCGTAAGATTCTTGAGGGGAGGATGAAGGCGAGGCGACAGGAGGAGCTTGAGGGTATGAGTGGATCTAAGGCAACACAGCATATGCCGATTACCTGGATGCTGATTGATGAGGCGCACCAGTTTTTGCCTAGAGAGGGAATTACGCCTGCGTCTGGTCCACTTTTGCAGTGGGTGAAGATCGGCAGGGAGCCTGGTGTGTCTTTGGTTCTTGCGACGCAGATGCCAAATAAGCTTCACCAGGAGGCGATTTCGCAGTGCGATCTTGTGATTTCGCACAGGCTGACGTCGAGTGATGATATTAATGCGCTTGCAGGTACTATGCAGACGTACCAGAAGTATGGTATTGCTGATTATTATGATGCACTTCCAAGGGTCAAGGGAGCTGCGATTGTTCTTGATGATAATTCAGAGAAGATTATACAGCTTAGGATGAGACCGAGGATGAGTTGGCATGCTGGTGGTAGTCCAGTGGCTATTAAGGATTGATGTGTTTTGGTCTGATATAGGGTTTTTTATTGCATAATACCAATAGCTTTAAAAAGAAATGAGTAGTATTTTATATGTTGTTCAGGAAGTTCTCAGTCAACTGGGAATGGAATGGGCATAATACTGGAAGAAGAGACAGCATACTTGAATATTATCTTTTTCTTTGTATTATTGGAGTAGATAACTATGGAAGGAAAAGTAAAATGGTTTAACCGAGAAAAAGGATATGGATTTATCGAAGGCGATGATGGAAATGATTATTTCGTACATCACAGCGTAATGCCTGAAGGTACTTTCCTGCGTGAGAATGATATCGTCACTTTTGACCCAGTCTCAACTGAGCGCGGAAAGCAGGCTCAGAATGTAAATGTTGGCGGATCTTCACAAACAGTATCGGAAGATGAATCTTCAGAAGAGTCATCAGATGAATCTGCTGAGGAAGAAGCACCGAAAGATGAATCTTCAGAAGAGTCGACAGATGAATCAGTTGAAGAAGAAGACAAAAATTAAACTGGTGTTTTTAGGTAATTGTTCCGGACGAAACAATGAATGAGTATATGAGTTTCGTTTTTTTTATTTTATTTTTTTATAATTATTTCTAAGCGTCAGCTATGTAGTGGATTCAGAACTAATAACTTCATTTTGCCAAAAAACCGCAAGTAAGAAACGTGAAACTCCTCAAAAAATACATGAACAATTTGACAGTTACGGTTATTTATCCTCCAAATGGGTTCAAATTTAGGGTTTTGTCCAA
>QMVA01000083.1 GCA_003660865.1 Candidatus Nanohalarchaeota archaeon
CCAAAACACAACACGCATCCAAAACTTATAAACTTTGCGGCAAATATTGCCGCAACATCAAAAACAAGACAAATAATTGCCCCATCAAAATCCTTTATTAATCAACAACAACAAAACACATAAAATGAACACAGACACATTAATAAAATCAGCCCTGGAAGAAGACATAGGCCCGGGCGACATAACAACAGAAGCAACACTAAAAAAAGACAAGACAATAGAAGCGCACATAACCTCAAACCAGGATGGCATCCTCTGCGGCATAAACATAGCAAAAAAAGTATTCGAAACCCTCGACAAAAACATAACATTTAAAAAACAGGCAAATGACAGCGAAAAAATAAAAGCCAACCAGACAATCGCAAAACTCAAAGGAAGCGCAAAAACAATACTCGCAGGCGAAAGAACCGCCCTGAACTTCCTCGGCCACCTCACAGGAATAGCAACCCAAACATCAAAATTCAAAAAACAATGCCAAAACGCAGAACTCCTCGACACAAGAAAAACAATCCCCTGCCTGAGAACCCTCGAAAAATACGCAGTAAGATGTGGTGGCGGCAAAAATCACCGCATGGGCCTCTACGACATGATATTAATAAAAGACAACCACATAAAAGCCGCAGGAAGCATAGAAAACGCACTGGCACTGGCAAACAAACAAAACATAACCCAAAACAGGGAGGGTAGGGACTCGAGGACAGACATGACAAAGAACCAATGGGGGAACAGCTTATACCACAACAAAGAAATAGAACTGGAATGCAAAACACTGGACGAAGTAAAAGAAGCCCTAAAAACCGCAACCCTACCGGACATAATCATGCTCGACAACATGACCCTCACAGACACAAAAAAAGCACTAAACATAATCAACAAAAAAACCAAAACAGAAATATCAGGCGGCATCAACATAGACAACATAAAACAAATAGACAACCTCGGACCAGACTATATATCCACAAGCAAAATCACAGTATCCGCCCAGCACCACGATTACTCAATGAACATAGAGATATGATACCATGCTAAAAATAGGAATAGTAGGCTGCGGAGCAATAGGAACAATACTTGCAAAATCCATAGACAAAAACCCAAAAGCACAAATAGTCGCCCTAAACGACATAGACGAAACAAAACCAGAAAACCTGAAAAACACCCTTCTAGCATCCACCCCAAAAATCACCACCGTGGACCAGCTAACAGACACATCAGACCTCATCATAGAATGCGCGCACAAAAGCGCAGTAAAAAAAATAGCAACAACAGCCCTCAACAAAAAAAAAGACATCCTGATAATGAGCGTAAGCGCCCTGATAGAAAACCCCCAACTATTCGAACTCGCAAAAAAAAACAACACAAAAATTCACATCCCCTCAGGAGCCATATCAGGCATTGACGCCCTAAAAGCAGGCCTTCAAGACAACATAAAATCTGTCACACTAACCACAACAAAACCAAAAGAAAGCCTCATGGATGCCCACTACATAAAAGAAAACAAAATAAACATAGAAAAAATCAAAAAAAAGACAACAATATTCGAAGGAAACGTAATTGAAGCAACCAAAGGCTTCCCAGAAAACATAAACATCTCAGCAACACTGGCACTCGCAGGCATAGGTCCGAAAAAAACAAAAGTAAAAATAATCGCAGACCCGGAATCAAAACTCAACATCCACGAACTAAAAATCACAGGCGACTTCGGCGAGATAACAACCACCACAAAAAACACACCATGCCCCGGAAACCCAAAAACAAGCTACCTTGCACCCTTATCAGCAATAGCAAAAATAAAAGACATAATAGAAAACACAAACATCGGAACGTGATCACCATGAAAACCCTAAAAATAAACGAAAAAGAAATAGAAAAAAAAATAACAGGCTTCATAAAAGAAAAAACAAAAGGATTCAACGGCATAGTAATCGGCCTCTCAGGCGGCATAGACTCTGCCGTATGCGCAACACTCGCAGCAAAAGCGCTCGGCAAAGACAAAGTACACGCACTCATGTTGCCATCCAGCACCACAAAAGAACAGGACACAGAAGACGCAAACAAACTAGCAGACCACCTAAAGATAAAACACAAGACAATCAACACCAAAGAAATCTACAACACAATAAAAGCACACTCATTCACAGACAACAAAAAAGCACACGGAAACATAATGGCGCGCATAAGAATGATACTCCTGCGCGACTATGCACACTCAAAAAATCTCCTGGTCCTCGGCACCGGCAACAAATCCGAACTCATGATCGGTTACTTCACAAAAAACGGCGACAGCGGAGTAGACATCCTGCCACTCGGCGACCTCTACAAAACACAAGTCAGAGCACTCGCAAAACACCTAAACATAGACAAAAAAATCACAGAAAAACCACCCAGCGCAGGCCTCTGGCAAGGCCAGACTGACGAAGACGAAATAGGCATCACCTACGAAACCCTCGACAGAATACTCATAGCAATTGAAAACAACACAGAACCAAAAGAAACACCAAAAAAAGACACAGACAAAATCAAAAACATGATAAAAACCTCAAAACACAAAACAGACCCAACCCCATACCCGAAAGTGAGACAATGACACAAGCCATATTCATAGGACGATTCCAGCCATTCCACAAAGGGCACCTCAAAGCAGTCACAGACATCCTAAAAGAGAACGACACAATCATCATCTGCATAGGAAGCGCACAGGAAGCCAGAACCGAACAAAACCCCCTATCCTACAGACAAAGAAAAGAAATGATAACATACGCCATAAACGACGCTAACATCAAGGCAAAAAGACACAAAATCATAGCACTAACAGACATAAACAACGACGACCTATGGGTCGGCCACGTCGAAAAACACTGCCCGATATTCGACATAGTATATACAGGCAACCCCCACGTAAAAAAACTATTCAAAAGAAGTGGCTATAAAGTAAAAGACATACCCATATACAAAGACATAAACTCAAGCAAAATAAGAACAAAAATATTACAGGACATGGAATGGAAAAAATACATACCAAACGCAGTTGCATACTACCTCGACGACATAGACTTCAAAAAACTAATAAAAATGACAAAAAACAACAAGAAACCAACAGACATAGAAACCATATAAAAACACAAGCACGTACGTAACAAATACAAAGAAACAAATGTAAACATCTCAACCAAAAACCTCAAACCTAAACAAAGAACACATAACCGGCAATCAAAAGAACAATAACCAGAACAACAATCTCCACAGCCAGCCTGTTACCTTTAATCTTATCTAAAATACCACCACTATTAGCCACAAGCGGCTGCTGCATCGGACGAGCACCGCGATTCATCTCAGAAGCAACCTGATCGACAATCGATGCATCATACCCTCTGGACGCAAGCGCCTGCTTAACAGACTCTACAGAGTACCCACTACGAAGATTCTGTCTCACATAATTATATATTTGCTCATCAGCCATAACACACACTATAGTTATCCCTGTTTATATAAATTCAGAAAAAAAAAACAAAAAAAAGAGGAAAAAACCCCCAATATATCAAATCATCTCTTCAAAAACCCGAATATCCTTGAAATAAAAGAAGGACCCTTCGGTGCCGTCGGCGCCTGGTAATCAATCCCGACAAGAGTCGCAGCCAGTTTCTTCAACTCAATCGAAGACGCTGAATTCGGCGCATAAGAAACAATCGGTGACTTCGCAGCCAAACTGTCAATCATCACCCTGTCTTCCGGAACCTTCGAAATCACAGGATATCCTAAAAGAGACTCAACATCAGAAACAGAAAGCTCTGACTTCACTCCCTTCACCCTGTTCAGAACAACACCAAGTACATGCGTACCCATCTCCTCAGCAAGCTTAATCGCCTTCAATGCATCTGTAACTGAAGGCAGCTCAGGATTCGTAACAACAAGCAACTCATCGGCAGACTCAATACCCGCAACAGACTCACGCCCAAGACCAGCCGCAGAATCCAAAAATACAACATCATGATCCCCAACAAGGTCAAGAACAACCTTATTCAAATCCTTTGGATTCGTACTCTTCAGATCCGCCATAGAAATACCGGCAGGAATCACCTTGAGACCAGATGGATGCACATATATCGCCTCATCAATGTATGCCTCACCTTTCAAAACATCATGCAATGTCTTTGGATACAAAGGCACACCAAGATGAAAACCCAAATTAGGCGTTGTCAGATTAGTATCCATCACAAGCGCCCTCTGACCAAACTCAGTCAGTGAAGCACCAAGATTTGAAGTAACCGTTGTTTTACCTACCCCGCCTTTCCCAGACGCAACCGCAATAACTCTTGTCAAACTATCACCCGCTTCTATTTATTTTTTCATATAGATTTCAAATATACCTGATATAATATATCGATATATCAAAACAAATATCAATACTAATATTACACCACAAGACTTTATATGCTTAACCATTAACCACGACCATGATAACCCCCTTGTAACGATTAACCTGTAAAAAAAAACAAAACACCACAACATTTAAATAAATCTCTCACCATAAATATTAAATCGTTTTGATTAAAAGCACGGTAATCATATGAAAGACACAACAGGCTACAAAAGACAAAAAACAAAAGAATTTGATTTCTCCAGATACGGTCCTATCCTTAGTGTCGCAGGTGTACTTCTGATTATCCTAAGCGTGTTGCTATAATTTGCGCATCGGCTTTCAACACAAAAAACAACTACCAGGAAAGTACGATGCCAATAAAGAAAATTCTATAGCCCACAGGCTTAACCAAATAGTTAATTATTAACGAAAAATCCACACAGGTGAAAAAAATATGAGCATGACAATCACAGAAAAAATCCTCAATCACCATTCAGGAACCGAAAAAGTAGTACCAGACCAACTGATAAACGCAAAAATAGACATAATACTCGCTCACGACATAACAACCCCAAAAGCAATCAGCATGCTAAAAGAACACAACATAGACAAAGTCTTCGACCCAAAAAAAATAATAGTAACCCCCGACCACTTTGTCCCAAACAAAGACATAAAATCCGCAGAACTTGCAAAACGCCTAAGAGACTGGGTAACAAAACACAACATAGAAAATTACTATGAAATCGGCCGCCACGGCGTATGCCATGCAATACTCCCCGAGCAGGGCCATGTATTACCCGGAACAACAATAGTAGGCGGCGACTCCCACACATGCACCCACGGCGCACTCGGCGCATTTGCAACAGGCATCGGCTCAACCGACCTTGCCGCAAGCATAGCAACAGGCGAACTCTGGTTCAAAGTACCCCATTCAATAAAGTTCCAGATCGACGGCAGACTCCAGAAAGGAGTCTACTCAAAAGACATAATCCTGAACATAATAAAAGACATAGGCGTAGACGGCGCACTCTACAAGGCAATGGAATTCAAAGGCAGCACAATAGACTCACTATCAATCGAGGCCCGCATGACAATAACCAACATGGCAATAGAAGCAGGCGCAAAAACAGGCATAATCGAACCGGACCAAAAGACAATAGACTACCTCAAAAACCGCACAAAAAAGCCATACAGCATAATCAAATCAGACAAGGACGCCGAATACATAGACACCAGACACTACAACGCAAGCGAAATCGTACCAACAGTAGCACAACCCAACCTCCCATCGAACAGCATACCCGCAAAAGACCTCGAAAAACAAAACATCCAACTTGACCAGGTCTACATCGGCTCATGCACAAACGGGAGAATAGAAGACCTAAGAATAGCAGCCAACATCCTAAAAGGCAGCAAAACAAAAAAAGGCACAAGACTAATAATCGTCCCCGCAACCACAGACATCTGGATGCAGGCAAAAAACGAAGGTCTATTCGACATATTCAACGAGGCACACGCAGCCATCTCAACCCCCACATGCGGCGCATGCATGGGCGGCCACATGGGCGTCCTCGCAAAAGGCGAAACATGCCTATCAACAACAAACCGCAACTTCACAGGAAGGATGGGCCACCCCGAAAGCAAAGTATATCTGGCAAGCCCTGCAACAGCAGCCGCAAGCGCAATAGAAGGTAAAATCACAGACCCGTGCAAATACCTATAGACTGCAATCATCAGAGAGGAACTTTATGGATACTGAAGAAAAAAAAGCAAATTGGTTTGAAAAAGGTGCAACACTTAGTGACAAATCAGCCCGTAAAGAATTTGGTATTACACAGGAAGAAATACACAAAGCAATAAATGAAGGCAAATTAAATTACCGCATGAATGATGTATACGGGAATCCATATATCAACAACCGCCGGTCAATAGACCGGCGGCATCTATGATTGCACCACAAAGAGACCACACAATCAGAGAGCTTGGAAATAGACAAATAGTCCCTAAATTTCCATGATGCCTTGCATGCCCACACATATCACCAAAGGTTGTTGACACGCAAAGATTCCGCATACCGCCACTCAATAGAGTGGCGGAATCTTTAGCGTTTGAAACTGCTACGAAGTGAAATAGAATTATAGTTAAG
>QMVA01000084.1 GCA_003660865.1 Candidatus Nanohalarchaeota archaeon
CCCCAAAAGAAAACTTAATATACACCCTACACCAAATAATCAGTCTATGAATGAACTGCGCAAAGACTATCTTACAGACAAATGGGTAATAATCGCATCCGTGCGCGCAAAGCGCCCCCACGACTTCAAAACCCCGAAAGAGGAGAACAATGCAGCTAACTGCTTTTTCTGCCCCGGCAAAGAGTACACAACACCTCCGGAGATATACAGAGTAGAAAAAGACTCAAAATGGATTATAAGAGTCATCCCAAACAAATTCCCGGCAGTAATACCCTATGGCGTATCAGAAATAAAGACAGACAACTCATTCTACACATATGCAAGCGCATACGGGCGCCATGAAATCGTAATTGAGACAAACGAGCATGGAAGAGAAATCGAAGACCTGCCCGTAGATCACATAAAAAAAATACTCCGGACATTCATATTTAGAATAGACGAACTCATGAAAGACCCCCTAATCGACTATGTCTCAGTATTCAAAAACAAAGGCAAAAGCGCAGGTGCATCAATAGCACATACCCACAGCCAGATAATCGCATACAACAACATCCCATCAGCAATAAAGAACGAGCTTGAATCATCATATAGATACTATGTCCTCAACAAAAAATGCGCATTCTGTGACATAATAAGCAAAGAAAAAAACAGTCATCGCCGCGTACTCAAAACAAAACACACAATCGCATTCACACCCTACGCCTCAAGATTCCCCTTTGAGATATGGCTATTTCCAAAAAGGCACGTCGCAGGCATCGGCGAACTCAACGAAGACGAACTCCTCGACTTCTCCGCATCACTAAAAAAAATACTCACAAAACTAAAAGAAATAGGAAACGTACCCTACAACATACTATTCCATTCAATGACAGACAAATCCGCAAACTTCCATTTCCACATAGAGATCCTGCCGCGCCTCACTGTCTGGGCCGGATTCGAACTTGAGACCGGGACCATAATAAACCCCGTGTCCCCTGAGGACGCAGCAAAATTCTACAGAAACGAAATGTAGACCCACGGCGCACACCAAAACTTTAATAATTTACTGCTGAATCATATACTCCATGAAACCGACAAACATCCAGTACCTTGCAATAATCCTCCTCCTTGGCGCATTCCTCTACCTATTCGAAATATTCTATCATGGCTTTGTCCACAGTGACTTCAACAAAGTACAGATCATACTCACATTCACAACATTCCTTCTCGCATCCGCATTCCTCTTCGCACACGAAATAATAGACAAAAAAATCAAAAAAAAAGACATGAAAGGCTTCACATCATTTTTCATCCTGTCAATACTCTTCCTCTTCCTCATATTCTACACAAGAACCATGAACCCTCAAATCCCATTATTCTTCGCAAGCCTGTATTTTCTCACAGCAGTGGCACTTAATCTGAAGCCAATACAGGCCATAATCTCAAAAAAAATAAATCTCAAATCCCCCATGATACTCTTCTCACTGCGCTTCTTCATAATCCTCGGTCTCATGATACTTCCTGCATCAGCATACGAATATCACACCGCAGGCGCCATTGACTTTCGGTTCCACTCCATAGCATCGCCCATGATAAAGTTGATCACCCCCTGCGTACAGCAAATACTGTTATTGACCGGCCATTCGACAAACGCAATCCCAAAAGAAGGAGGGACCACACTCATCCTGCAAGACAAAACCTACAGCGTCTTCATCGGCATATTATGCTCCGGGCTCACATCCCTCTCAGTCTTCATCGCCGCATTTCTGGCACTTGTATGGGACATGAAAACCACTATGCCAAGAAAAGCAGCAATACTCATCATCGGTATATCAGGCACAATACTATCAAACATACTAAGAATCAGCACCCTATTTCTTGTAGGCCTGTACTTCGGAAACGAAGCAATGACATTCATGCACACCCACCTTGGATGGATACTATACTTCATCTGGATAACACTCTTCTGGTTTGCAGCATTCCGTATAGCAGCGCCAAAAAACCCACAAAAAAACAGGACAAGACCCAAACCATAAATTCATCCGCAACCCTTAAAAGATTTCCTCCCGATAACTCGTTACTATGGACCACAAATTCATAAAAGACTTCAAATCAGGCGAGCAGATACACTCAAAATTCGCAGTAAAATTCAAAAAGCCACCCAGAGAATACGCAAAAGGATACCGCTTTGACATAAGAGGCGCAGACAAGACACAAGAAATAACAATAACATACTGGGGCGACCGCAGCGCAGACGCAATAAAAAGACTCTACGAATCCTTCAGCACAGGTGATGTAATTGAGATAACCGGTACTGTCGGCGAATACCATGACCAGTTGCAAATATCCCTGAACAACCCCCAGCACATACGAAAGTGCACACGCGCAGAATACAACATAGAAGACTTCGTACCCCACACAGAAAACGACATAGAGCAGATGTACGCCCAACTCACCCAGTACATCGCATCAGTAAATGACCCCCACATGAAAGCTCTGCTCGACTCATTCTTCAAAGACCCTCAATTCATAGATGCATTTAAAGCAACCCCTGCATCAATGCACATCCACTCAAACTACATCGGCGGTCTCCTGGAGCACACACTGGCAGTCACAAAAATCGTTGATGCCCTTGCATCAGTCCACCCGCGCCTTGATCGGAACCTCGCATTGACAGGCGCAATACTCCACGATATAGGAAAGCTAAAAGAATTCACAACCACAACAAGCATAGATATCTCAGAAGAGGGCATGCTGCGGGGCCATGTAGTAATCGGCGAGCAGATGGTCCTGGACAAGATTAAACAGATTGAAGGCTTCCCGACAACGCTTAAGCTGAAAATCGCGCACATGATGCTCTCCCACCACAAGGAACTCGAATGGGGCGCCCCGAAAAAACCGCAATTCGCAGAAGCAGTAGCAATCCACTATGCTGACGACGTCGATGCCAAACTCTACCAGTTCATAACCCTTAAAGAAAACGCAAAAACAGAAGACCTGTGGACATGGGACAAGCGCATCGGGCATGTATTTTTGAAATGAATGCATAATATTTTTAGTTCTTAAGATTTGCGTTTCATAGCCTGACCTAAAAAATCATCTTCCGGGTTGTATCTTACACTACATTTTCCATTTTCGCAAACCGCAGACCTACCCATGCAATCCAGATTACCCCCAAAAAAGCCAATCTGAATATATTTGTTAGTAACGGCAATATTTCTGTCACAATCATAATGGCAATCAGAATCATTATCGCAAGAAAGACCAATCGTATTATTCCAGTTGTCAATCCCATACATTATTCCCATTGAGAGGACCGAGACACTAACAAAATAAAGAACAGCACCTATAATCCACATTTTACTTTTGCTAATATAACATGCAAAAAAATATCCTAAAAATAGCAATATGCTAATCACGGTTAAAGGATATTTAAACAACAGCAGAAGTACATAATAATAACTTAAATAAAGAGGCATAAATGCCGTTGAAATTAGAGATGTTGAAATAAAGAATACCAATATGTTTAGAAAAAGAAGCAAAAAAGTAATTCGTATTTTTCTTTCATCAGGCTTAAAATACTCTTTCAATTTCATGTGATATTTATGTATGCTGCTTATTATAAATATTATGTTGGAATGTGTGTCTTATTTTCTTCTTTTTGCTCTGAAGATGCGGGTTTTCTTTGGAGTTCTGATTTTCCCCACCGACATCTGCGACCTTCTCAAGCCACACCCACCATATCACAATCACGAGCGCGATCAACCCCCCCTGCCAGAGCACACTATGAATAAAATCAAACCACTCATACCCAAAAACAATAGAAAGATATATCGACGTAAAAATCCGAAACACATTCCCCGCATAAATCAGCGGCAGAGCCGCAAGAACACCAATCATCCGCCTGCTGAGCGCAACCTTTCGAACAGCAAACATAAGCCCGGATACTGCCATAAAAGACTTCCAGCCCACACAATCCTTGATGATCTCAATAGTCCACACAAAAGAGTTGCAATCCACAAGCAAAAACACATCCACAACCTCATAAGGCACACCTGCAAGAGACAGCAGAAAAGCCACAGAACTAACAGTAGCAACCTGCAAAACATGCGCATCAAAATTAAGCCACAACAGCACATGCAAAGGAATCGCAAGAATCAGGAACCGCACCAAAAATACCAAAATATCCCATAACTTCTTCTGACCGGAACTGAACCTGCAAACCAGACCACGCTCAAACGCATCCCACTGCATCTCAATGCGCCCTAAAACAGACATAACTCCATCAACCTGAAATCAACAAAGAACTACATCAACTTGCAATATACATCTTCTGCCCGCAGCACACAGGGTGGTGAAACAGCTCGCCATCCTGCTTTTCAACCTTCTTCTCAGCTCCGCATATCTTACACTTAAACTTTTCCATATTTATCATCTCCCTTCCATAGATTTACATCTATTTATTTTATATCCCCTGCTTAATAAAACTATCGTTGCAGCGACAAGAGCCAAAAAAACACCAGATGCACCAAGCCCGGGAGAATTGGAAAACAATCCCTTTCCTGGACGGTTAATAACCCTGACCTCAATCGAATCATACTTGTTACTGGCATCACTTCCATCCGGTCCCACAATCAGTTCATAATTCCCTGTCTTGCCGCCAAAAACATTAACAATAAGAGTTCTTTCCTCATGCGCTCCAAGCGTAATCTTCTTCTGAACTCTTCCGCTCCCGTACCTGTAATTTTCAAACCAGACCCAGTATCGAAATCCCGTATCCGTGGAACCGATATACAAATTATACGTTGCATTGGCATCCGCCGCATTCTTAACTTTCAGTCCGACCTGCTCAGTACTACCAAGTTCCATAATACTTGAATTCTCATCGAAAATCGCGACAACCCTGCTGCTCTGGCAATATCCTATAGGTGTAAGCAGAATAATCATCATCCCAACAGAAATAATAAACTCTACAACCTGCATAACAACATATTTGTCATTCCTACTATAAAAATTTACTGTCCACAAAACCAACATTTAAATAATTTCCCTGCACCCAATTCAATACAGACAAATGTGATAACATGCAAATAATTGACACTGCCAAAACGATACTAAAAACAGGATACGTCTGCGACAACTGCCTTGGCCGGCAATTCGCACAACTCCTTTCTGGCTACACAAACAAAGACCGCGGCAAAGCAATCCGCTTAATCCTTGCAATGCAGGCTGAGCTGGATGACGAGAAAATCAGCGCCGTCAACTTTAGCGGGCTAACTTTCAGAAACAAAAAAATCAAGTCAGAAAAAGCAACATGCTGCGTATGCGAAGGACTCTTCGAGAATCTTCCCAAAATCTCAAAAAAAATACTAAAAGAAATACATGATCTCGAATATGACACCTTCCACATAGGCGTAAGACTCTCAGACAGCCTCCTGAAAAATGAGGAAAGCCTCTGGGAAACGTCAGGCATCGATACCACAGAATCAATAAAAAAAGAACTCACAAGAGAGATAGGAAAACTCATCCAGAAAAAAACAAAAAAAGAAGTAGACCTGAAAACTCCCAACATCGTAATACTTCTCAACCTCGACAAAAACGCAATCGAGCTAACCATCAACTCATTATACATCTATGGCAGGTACAAAAAATACGTAAAAATCCCGCAAACTAAACACTACTGCCCCTACTGCCATGGCAATGGCTGCGACAAATGCAACTGGCGCGGCCTCACCTATGATACAAGCGTCCAGCAGCTTATTGCAGAGCCGATACTTGAAGCAACCGGCGGGATAGATACAAAATTCCATGGTCAGGGCCGCGAAGACATAGACGTCCTGTGCCTCGGGTGGCGCCCCTTCGTAATAGAGGTCATAGAACCAGCAAAAAGACAGCTCAACCTAAAAAAACTAAAAACAACAATCAACAAAACCTGTAAAGACAAAATTGAAATAGACAGCCTAAGATATTCAACCAAAAAAGAACTTCAGAACCTAAAAAGCATTCACCCCGACAAGACATACCTTCTCACCCTAAAGCCAAAAAAGCAAATAAAAGAAAAAGACCTTGAAAAACTAAACGCCCTTATAGGCACAATCACCCAGCAAACCCCGAATCGCGTAAAACACAGGAGAGCAGACATACAAAGAAAAAGAAAGATATACTCAGTAAAATACATAAAAACAAAAGACAACATCCTGAAAGTAGAATTAAAGACACAGGCCGGGCTCTATATAAAAGAACTGGCAACCGGTGACGACGGACGGACAGAGCCATCAATCAACGCCCTTCTCGCAACAGAAATAGAGGTGCTTGACCTCACAGTACTGAAAGTATACTAAAATACACCAAAAAAACACATTCCACACCCACGGGATATATAAACAACTTCTACACGTAATTTACACATGGCAAACCAACAACTTGCAAAATACATCAAAGAAAACACACAAAAAGGCTACACCTTAGAGCAGCTAAGAAAAGTAATACTGGATGAGGGTTATACCGGCGAAGATTTTGACAAG
>QMVA01000085.1 GCA_003660865.1 Candidatus Nanohalarchaeota archaeon
AAATGTAAATCTGCTCTTATATTTCATGTAAATTATATGAAAATGTTTACAAGATGTCAAAAACAAGTTAAAATTAAATTGGTCGGATGTGTGCGTTTTGAATTAGACCGGGAATTGCTGTAAGAATGTCTATGATGTTCACAAGGACCCGAAGAAAACTCTAGTTGGGATTGTTGTGTACAACCGCAAATAAAAGTAACCATTGAAATTACAATCAATCCAACTAAAATACAACTTTTTTTCATGGTCATAGTCATATTGAGTTAATAATCTATAAATGGTTTTGTAATATGAGAGTTCATGAATTGAATATAACGAGGGGTTTTATGTACAAAAGTATGTGGCGTTCTGTTATTTTGAGTGTTTTGCGCAGTCGCGCTTCTGTTTTAGGATATTACATTTGGTATTTTGTGCAGTCTATTTTGGTTTTGTCTGCGTTTAGTGTGTAGGGGTTGTGTGTTCGAATTCTTCCAAGTTGTCAGATCAATGCGAGCAGGAGGTGCGCAGGTATAACCGAATACTTCTCGTCTGGCGCTAGTGTGTTTTTGCTCATGATGATGCCTTTCCTGAAGTGGTAGAGTGATGAGAGGTCATCTTTTGTTATTTTGTTCTGGTATTTTACTTCTATTGCAAGGAGCGCGTCTTTTGTTTTTACTAGGATGTCTGTTTCTTTTTTGTTTTTCCAGTAAAATACGAAGTCGTTGAATTTCCACTGCTCTGATGTGCACAAATCAGTGAAATGGCGCGCGAAATGGGTTACTGCTACAGATTCGATTAATGACGGTGTGATTTCTGCGTCTTTGAAGTAGAATGTCCTATTGAATAAGTGGTATATGAATGGGTCAAAGAAGTATATTTTCTTGTTTTTGCTGTAATCAGGTACTTTTTTGTTCAGGTCAAGATAGTACTGTATGTATAGCACATACATGTTTTCGAGGTCTTCAATGTATGTGCTGACTGTTTTGTGGCTCTTTATTTCTGCGTCTTTTGCGAATGAATCCCAGCTTAAGGTTGTGCCTTGTTTGTGCAGTGCGGTTCTTAATACCTGTTTTAATATCTTTTCCTGCTTGCCCCATTTTGTTATGTCGCCTGTTACCCAACGGTTGTATATTTCATATATGTATTCGGGGATAGTATTTTTTGTGAAATACTCGTTTATCGGGAGCATGAATCCGCCTGTGGTCATGTATTGGTTGAATAGTACCTTTAGTTCTGTTTCGTGGGGTATCATGGAGTTTATGCTCATGTTGATTTCGTCAACTGAAAGCGTTTTTATGGGTTTTATTTTTTTGAATGTTTCTGGTTTTATTAGTTTTATGTATTCGCGAAATGTGAGGGGGAGCAGAAGATAGTTTTTGCCGTGTTTGCCGCATCTTCCGGGGAGCAGTTCGCTGCCGTATTTTATATCTAGTGTGTGTGAGCCGGTCAGAAATAGGCATGTTTCACTTAATTCACCGGAATCGACGAGAAATTTGATGCTTTTCTGCCAGTCCTCTATACCGGAGATTTCGTCGAGGAATATGTATGTTTTGTCTATGTTGTTTGTTTGTTTGAACTGAAGGTATGTTCTTATGAGTTTCAGGAGTTCATAGCGGTCTGTGAGTGCGTCGCATGTTGCGTAAAATATGGATTTTGGTTGGATGTTTTTGTCAAGAAGGGATTTTATTATTAATTTAACCAGTGTTGTTTTTCCGACTTGTCTTGGGCCTCTCAGGGTGTGTATGTTTCCCGGGATAAGTTCGATTTTGTCCAGTATGTCCGGATGCCATTGGTATTTCTTGTTTGAAAGTTCTTTTATGTGCTTGTCTTTGTTTATGTGTTCTTTTCCCATCCACCATGGGTTCTGGGCAGAGTAGTCTGTGAGTTCCATAGGTATTATGTGTTCTGTGTATTTATAAATGTTTGGGTATTGCAATTCCTATGTGTTTATAAATGCTCTGGTATTCGGATACATGATTGTTGCGTTTACTGGGTTGTTCTTAGGCTGGTGCTGTCTATTTTGGTTTTGTCTGCGCCTAGTATGTATGGGTGGATTATGTATTCCAGTTCTTTCAGGTTGTTTTCTTTTCTTTTTTTGTTTATCAGTATGCCGTTTTTGAGTGTCTCTTCTGTCAGTATTATGGCGTCGATGTCTATGGTGTTGTCTGTTGTGGGACCGTAGATGTTGTTTATTTGTGTTATTTCGCAGTTCAGGTTGATTTTTTTTGCGTAGTCTTCTATGTTTTGTTTTCTTTTTTCGTAGGGCTGTATTTTTTCCGGGTGCGGCTTTTGTTTTGACATGGCTTCTGATGTGAGGCCTATTAGTGTGGTTTTTGCGTAGTATTTTGACATTTTCAGGAGGTGTTTGTGGCCGTCGTGGAGGTGGTCGAAGGTGCCGCCGACAACTACTTTTTTGAATTTTTGGGTGCGCATCTGGTTTAGTATTGATTCTGCTTCTGTTTTTGTTTTTTTGTCCGGGATCAGGTAGGATATGCCTTCATGCGGGAGACCGTAGGCTATTATTGTGTCGGGTTCTGAGAGAAGGATGAGGGGGAGGACGAGGAGGTCTTCTTCGCCGTCTATCAGGATTTTTTCTTTTTTTGGACTGGTAAGTGCTTGTTTTAGGGTGTTCCAGATGTCTTTGTCTATGGCAGCTTGCGGGTTTTTTGCGGTCAGTGTCGGGGTCGGGGTTGGTACGGGTGTGTTTCTCAGTATTCTTCCGTCGAATATTTTTATGTCTGCGTCGAAGAGTTTTGAGGTGATGTCGCCGACTGTTATTAGTTTTTTGTGGGGTGTTGTTTTTAGGATTGCCTGGAATTGTTGTTTTACTGCGTGTTCTTTGCCTGTGACGGATGTTCCTATTGGAATTTTCAGGTGGCTGCGCAGTTTGTTTGTTAGGTAAAGTGTTTGCATAAGTGTTATTTTTGTGCCTGAAGGTTATATTTGTGTGGTTGCAGATATTAAAAGTCATGGACTGTTGGTGTAAATTGGAGAATCCCAAGCTTTTTAATTAGATGTATACTTTATATAAAATTAAAAAGCGCCCCGGGCAGGATTTTCTAATCGATGAAAGTATTCACGATTTCTCGAACCTGCGACGACATGGTTAACAGCCATGCGCTCTACCTGCTGAGCTACCGGGGCTAAAGAATATCTTATTATGTAGTCTATAACTTTAAAAAAGTAGGGTATTGATAGGTAGCCTTTGGGTGTTATTATAAAGGTATATAAGTTTATGTGACTATGTATAACTATGGTTATGGCGAAAAAAGAAAAGCTTGAGAAGTTTCCTTACCCTACTGCGAGGATTACGAGGCAGTTGAGGAGAGTGATTAAGGATAAGATGATATCTTCCAAGGTGAAGATGGCTACTAACCAGTTTCTCGGGGATTTGACGGATATGGTTGCAGCGGATATGGATGCTATGTCTGATAAGACTGTCCGTATGGATGCTTTTGTGAATGCATCGAGGTCTTATACTTATGCTGACCGGCTTGAGGAAGAGGAGAGAGATGTTGTTGAGCAACTAGAGAATATCCGTATCAGAATGGATAAGTTGATAAGAGGTTTTAGGGGTACGTTTGATATTGTTGATGAGGATGATTTTAAGGTAGGGCATGATGAGTTGCATGATTTCGGGACAGAGGATATGGAAAGTGCAGAGAAGTCGAAGACTATTGCTGAGATGAGTATTGAGGAAATGGATCTTTAAGGCTCTTTAATTTGTTTTGTTTTTTGTTTTTTGTAGAAGTTCTATGTCGAATATTATTGTTTTTCCTGCGAGCGGATGGTTGGCGTCAAGGGTTATGTGTGTTGAGTTGAGTTTTGTTACTTTTGCAGGGAGGTTGTCAAGGAAGTAGATGTCTCCTATTTTTGGGTTTATGGTTAGTGTGAATAAGTCTTTTGATGTTGTGATTGTTGCGTTTCCGAGTTTTGTGTGGACTGTTGTGCCGTCTTTGGGGTTTTGGCGAAATATTGCTTCGTTTTCTTTGATTTCGATTGCGGTTGAGTTCCACAATTGTATGTCCGGGAGGATGTATGTGTCTCCTTTTTTGATTTGGGCTTTTATTGTTATGTTGTCTGGTTTGATGTCTGTTATTGTATAGTCCCAAGGGGCTGCAAATGTGGATACTGTGTCGCCGAGTATTGCTGCTCTTTTTTGGAATATTTCCTGGAATTCTTTGCTTGTCAGGCTTTCTGTTGTTATTACTGTGATGTTTCTTTGCTTGTGCTGGATCCTTTCTGCGATTCCTACAAGTTCCGGTTTGTGTTCGCCGTAGGCTTCTTTTGGAGTTAGTGTGATTGTTTTGTTGCTGCCAGTTTTCATGCCTATGAGTGCGTTTTCAAGGCCTTTTGGGACATGACCTTTACCGACTGTGAATATCAGGGGGGGATATTTGTCTTTTGTTATGTTTGCTTCTTTTGCCAAGCTTTCGTAGTTTGTGTCTATGATTGTGCCGTCTGTTAGTTTTTGTGTGAATTTTATGTAAACGGTGTCGCCTCTTTGTACTGTGTGCGGGTCGGTTGTGGTTGGTGTGTCTGTGGCAGGAACATTTGGGTACATGTATAGTGCAATTGTTGCTATTATGATTGTTATGATTATTAGTTTTGGGCTGAGTTTTATTTTGTTTATATTTTCTGCTTGTTTTTCTGGTGCTTTTTTTACTGGAGGATGCTCTTTTTTTTTGGTTGCTTTTTTTGTTGTGGTGTCTGGTCTTTTTTCTTTTGTGTTTTGTGGTTTCTGTTTTTTGGTCTTTTTCGCCGCTGTTTTTGAGTTTGTTCTTTTTTTCATTTTAGCACCATCTGTATATTGTATAGGTAGTGTATTATGGTTTTTGGGGTTTTTATATTTTCAGGTATGTGGTGTTGTTGATGTTTTTTAGCTGGTTTATCTGGTCTGTTACTGCTTTTGTGGCAGGCTGGTCTATGTTCAGTGTCATGAGTGCGGATTGTCCGGGGGATGTGCGGCTGACGCTCATTTTTGCGATGTTTATGTTGTTCTGGCCCAGTGTTGTTGTGATTGCGCCTATTGTGCCTGGGATGTCGTTGTGGTGAATTAGCAGGATGTTGCCTACGGGTGTCAGTTCTATTTCGAAGTTATTTATTTGGGTTATGTGTGGGGTGTTGTTTGTGAGTATGCCTGTTGTTTTGCTTTTGATGTTTTCGTTGGATGTTGTGGTTATTGTTATCTGGTTTTGGTGAATTTTTGTCGGTTCTATTTTTGTTTCTTTGATTTCGATTTTGCGCTCTTTTGCGAGGTAGGGGGCGTTGATGTAGTTGACTGCCGGGCCGCAGATGGGGGTGAGGATGCCTTTGATGGCGGATAGTGTGATGTGTCTTGTGTCGAGTGTTGCCAGTTCGCCTTCGTAGGTTATTTCTATGCCTGTGATGTGGCCGTTTGGAATGTGTATGGTTATGGTTCCTATATTTTCTGCGAGTGTGAGGTATGGTGCTGTTTTTGCGAGTGTGTCGGGGTGGATTTGGGGCATGTTGATTGCGTTTATGATTCTTTTGTTTTTCTGGTATTCTATGAGCTGGTCTGCGATGTCTGTTGAGACGTTGGTCTGGGCTTCTTTTGTGGATGCACCGAGGTGGGGGGTGGTGATGATGCTGTCGTAATCAAGCAGCCCGCTTTCGAGGGGGGGTTCGTGCTCGTAGACGTCGAGGGCTGCGCCTTGTATTTTACCTTGTTTTATTGCGTTTAATAGGGCTTGCTCGTTGATTATGCCGCCTCTTGCGCAGTTGATGATTCTTGTGGTGGGTTTCATGAGGCTGAATTGTTTTTCGTCTATGAGGTTGCGGGTTGAGGGCATTAACGGGGTGTGGACTGTTATGAAGTCTGATTCTTTTAGGACGTCGTTGAGGTCTTTTAAGGTGACTTTGAGTTCGTCTGCTGCTTCTTTTGAGATGTATGGGTCGTAGACGATGATGTTCATGTTGAAGGATTTTGCGCGTGTGGCGACTTCTTTCCCGACTTTGCCGAGGCCGATGAGACCGAGGGTCTTGCGGTTGAGTTCGGTGCCGGTGAAACTTTTTCTGTCCCATTGTTTTTGTTTTAGTTTGCTGTTGGCTTGGGGGATGTTTCTTGCGACTGCGAGCATGAGGCCCATGGTGTGTTCGGCTGCGGAGATGATGTTTCCGAAGGGGGCGTTCATGACGATGATGCCTTTTTTTGTGGCGTATTCTGTGTCGATGTTGTCGACGCCGACGCCTGCGCGGCCGATCACTTTGAGGTTGGTGGCGGCGTCTATGATGGGTTTTGTGACTTTTACTGCGCTTCTTACGACGAGCGCGTCATACGTGGGGATTATCCGGGCTATTTCCTGTTCTGTGAGGCCTAGTTTTACGTCGGTCTGGAGGCCTTTTTGCTGTTTCAGGCGGTCTATGCCTGTTTGGGAGATGTTGTCTGCTACTAGTATTTTCATGAATGGTCACCCTATGAATGTTTTTTGTGTTGTGGTTATGTTGTGATTGTGGTTTAGTTGTGGGGGTAAGGTTTTATTGTTTTTGGTT
>QMVA01000086.1 GCA_003660865.1 Candidatus Nanohalarchaeota archaeon
AAAAGCCATTATTCAAAACGTCAAAGAAATCCTGCAGGAATAAATAACCTAAAGCCTCAAAGGCGCAAACTTACCTGCAAGCGAAAGTCCGGCAAACATGACAAGAACAGGGACAATGAACATCGGGAACTCAGGGATACCACCGCCACTGCCGCCATTGCTTTCTCCCTTTGTCTCATCACGGAACTGCCAGTCATCAGAGCCATCAGGACGTCTCTGCCAGGTGCTTGAATTTTTCGCACTATCGCTTAGCAAAAGTGTGCTATCATCTATTTGCCCATCTGGAGTCTCCAATGTCAAAAATTCATTCACATTATTTAATAATAGGCTAAAATACGATAAATCTTTTGTAAGAAGAAAAAAGCCATTCGGCTCTATCCCTGCATCATCCGGAAGAGTATTATTTTTTGTGGGGTCGCTTATAACATAACCTGAAAGATTAACAAAAAAAACATCTGTATTATACAGTTCAATCCATTCATCACCAGGTGTGCCATTCACAGGATTCAACTCAACTTCATTAATGACGATATTCGCGCTAACAGTCCCGGACATCAAAAAAATACCCAGAATCGCAGAAAAAAAGATGAAGATATTAACAGGATTCATAACTTCTCCTTTTATTTACGCAGACATATAAACCTGCCGATGGAACAAAAACATCCCGTAAATCAGCCCTTGTGATGCGCCACACTTACCGCAACGCCAATCCAGGCAAGTCCGCCGAAAAGAAAAAGTAAAAATGATACGAAAAGAGCGCCAGAATAAGACAGCGCAGTAGTCCCAAGAACCCACTCAAGGCGCCCTGCAATCCATGCGCCACCCAGCATCGAGACAGCGCCCATAATCCAGAATAGCGCAAGCCGACCTTCTGGCAGTTCTTCTTTCTGCGCATAATGATGCGAGTTATGATGTGTCTCAGGACTCATAATATCACCGCTAAACTGTTTTACTCTCTCCTAAAACGGGCATCTTCTGCTCTTTATTGTCTGTTGTCATAAGATTATTCAAAAGATTAGACGAAATCTTATCATACAATTCATTGATTCTTACACCCAGTACCTGTACTTCGGGAACATCCTTATTTTTCTCATATGCATCACTCAGTTTCAGGTAAACTTCCGTAGCATCAGAATACCTTCTCTCAACTGCCATCTGGTTCGCAGAAGCAATCAACTCTTCCATCTTTGCCCTAAGGTCTTTCTTATCAACAGCCAGAAGATCAACCACCGGATTCTCAAGCGGTGCCGCTTCATGATTCATAGGCACAGCACTGCTTTCAACTGATCCCTCAAGCATAGTTAATTTATCAACTGCATCTTCCCGGGGTGCCGCCGCAATCTTCGCAGGCTCATACACAGCACCGGGCAACGGTTTATCTATATTCATCAATGGCATCTCCTTTTTACTTAACCCAGGCGCCACACTAACAGGCGCACTTGAAACATTTTCAGGATGCTGCGGCGCAACACTTTTCTTTTTCCCTGGCAAGACCTTACCCATAAGCTTCGTAAAAATATTTCCTTTGCCTGGCTCCTGCACAGTACTCTTTTCATTATCATACTGCTTAATTGTTTCAGAAACACAATCATCTGCATTTTTATCATCTATTGTAGTCTCAATAATATTCGAGATTTTTTTATCAGCATGAGATTCCTCTTTTTCCATAGGCAGTTTCATAGGATTTTCCTTATCAGACCCAATATCATGGGGTAAAGCATCATCTTTCTTCGCAACACTATCAATATCATCTGTCTTCTTATCAATAACTGCCATATGCTCCTCAAGAACCTCCAGCCGGGCATCAATGCGCGTGAGATGCTCTGATACTTCGTCAATTTTCAGCTTCTTAACCTTATCTACAACAGACATTGTCGCTTTACTCAATTCTTTCATCTCTTCTACCTGATCATCCATCTTCTTTCTGATATCCGCTATCTGCATCGACACAACATCATTCACATTACCCACCTCAGTATTCTCTTTCCTTCCCAAAACATCTTTAGAAAGCCCAGGCATTTTATCATAATAACTTATTAGTCTTAATCCCTATATTAATCTTTCTATGCTCAATACTCAAAACTGCTCCACAGGTTCTCGGGATTTTTATAATGATTAATAATATATCTGCCCTTTTTCAGTGCAGCATTATTCAAAAGACAGTCATCAACTGTCAGAATACTCATAATCGTCATATCCGGAAGCACCACACTCTGGCTGAACCGTGCAAGAATAATCCCTTTTCTCTCAGCATAAATCCTCTCTGTTGTGTCACTTTCAATATTATACAATTCCCCCAGAATATCCCCTTTTTTCACAACTTGCCCGAGATTCACTTTCGGAAAAAAAAGCCCGTTATGCTCTGCCTTGACATTATGCCTCTCATTAAGAATAAACTGCTTATCAAGCACATTCGCAATTCCCTCAAGTACGCCCAGATACCTCAAAGTATTCACAACCCCGAAAAAGCCGGCATTTACAAAATACTCATCAATCCTGTACGCCTCTCCAAGCTCAACACCGATAGTCGGTATCCCCCGGTTACCTGCACAGGATGTAAGCATAGACTCAACACCGTCAGGAGACATGGCAATAAGAGTCCCGAAAACCCGTGATAATGCCTTTACCTGGTTGATTCTTTTGCACTTCCTGATTCTTGTATGCGGCAAAAGTACCCTCCCTTCAGGCCCGGTATGCAGATCAATGCCATAATCATTGTCAACCACAATCTCATTAAATATCTCATAAGCAAGTTTATCTGTAAAACTTCCTGACTTGTCACCCGGAAAACACCGGTTCAGGTCTTTGTTATCATATATGGTCCCTCTCTGCCTTGTAGAAAAAGCAACGGGATTAGCCACTGGAAGAAGTGTGATTCTCCCGTGGAGTTTCATCATTTCAAGATACGGCTTAAGTCTCCTTATAACCTCAATTCCTGTAAGCTCATGACCGTGAACTCCTGCAACCACAAAGATTCTTGGCCCGTCATCATCGCCATGTATAATAGAATAGCGGACCTTAACCACTTCGGTTTGGGATTTCTCCACCCTCAAAAACTTTTCTTCAACAATAGCCATGGTATCCAGTCTCCCTTTCATGCGCATTATAAAATGCAAGCTAATATTTGTAATCAGAAGTTAATATTTGTATTTGTTGGTAATGCGCTCAGCGAATCATAGACATTGATTTTTTCAGCAGAATTTTTATCCATACATATGATTTTGTGTAGTATGGCAATCATGGCGCTTGGGAAGTGGTCTGTTTTTTCCTGCGCTGGTGGTCTCTTTCATCAGATGGCGTCTCTTTTTATTTCTTTCAAGAAGAAGTTTCAGCCTTGCCTGATCTTCAGGGAAAGGTATTGTATATTCTATATGCTTTTTACTGATACTGGAGATTTTAATATCGCAAAGCCGCCATATCCTCACCTCACCATTTGAATAGCTTACATGAAAGAAATGGCATCCGCAGTGTTTTGCAACAAACATCGCAAAGTCATCCTGCTTATGCAAATATACAGGCAGGCCCAGGGTTTTTTTGTATTCGGGGATGTTCTTCTCCCTTCTATATACATATACTCTGAGCCTGATTCTATTATTCGCATTACTGCCAGCCAATACTTACCACCTTGTCCTTATTGTGTATGTCAGGGTCTTTGAGTTGTCTTTCGGAACTTTCATGGTCCACTGGACATTGCGGGTTGATTTCTTGTCATAAGGGTCTGATGTGGCTGTAATTTCCCAGTCACCGTAGGGGTGCTCTACTACATTGATGTATACCTCTTCATCCTTGTGGTTCCTAAGTTCCACTTTATAGGATGTCTCGCTTACGCGGTCAGAGATTTTAGTGTATTTTGTCTGTTTCTTCTCACCTACAAGGTCAAATGCATTGCCAAGATAGAGTCTTATCTCTTCATCTTTTGGTGTGTGATCTATTGAATCTTCGCCTATGAACTGGAGCTTTCCCTCTGTGTCTTTTTTGTAGACGCGCACTACGCCTTTTGGCAATGGCAGTCCCATGCCGTTCTCTTCTGAGTTTTTGAGGTTCAGCATGACATTTATCTTTGTGCTGTCAGATGAGCTGCCGTAGCCCCAGTAATGGCGCCTTTGCGGATCAAATACAAATTCCTTGACTACTGATACGTCGGGGGCATTGAAGAGTGTGACCTGTTTTTGCTGGTTGTTGTTAAGTGTTGTGGGTCTCTGGAGGGTGTACATGTGGTATTCGAATAGTTGTTCTTCCTGGAATTGTCCTTCTGCTGCTTTCTCTTCTGCAAGATTATACATTGCTCCTGGCGCGGGTATCGCACTCTGGACCCTGTTGACATCGCCTGCTACAAGTTTAAGTCTCGCGTTTTCAAATGTGGTTCCTGCATTGTTGGTTACTGTGACCCATCCGGTGAGGTCTATGTTTTCATCTTTGTTGTCAACTACAGCTACATAGTTTGCATTCCAGTTCATGCCGCTTGTCATGTATGAAAGCTCTATTGAATGGTTGCCTGTGGCTACGCTGTTTACGAGCCATTTTAGGGTGGGCTGGGTGATGAGACCTTTTGGAAGTGCAGGGAGTTCGACTTCGTCTGCATTGAGTATCAGGATTTTTCCCAGTGAGTCTTTCAGTATGACCTGGTTTCCTGAATGGCTGAGCAATATGCCTGTTTTTGTCTCTTTGTTGTCGCCGTTGTTGATCCGGATGGTTATCTCTTTGTCAATGTACTTTTCGAATAGCTTGTCTTTGTTTACAAGGTCGTATTCATAGTTTTGTTCAAGTACTGTGCTTCCCGGATGGGTGAGGTCTTTGAAGTGGACGCTTGTGGGGTCAATGTGGCTTGCAACTCCCTTGAAATAGACTATGTTGTGGCCGGCATCGAGTTGTTCTGTTCTTACTTCTTTTATTACGCCGAGGTCTGAGTTGTATACTGTTACGTCAACTGATTCTGCTGAGCTTTTGAATGTCACTTCTTTGGGGGATGCTGAGAATGCTGCGTAAGTGCCTGCAAGGAGCAGCAGTACGAGGAGGGTTATTGCGGTTTTTGATATTCCTTTGAGTCCTGCTGCGGGTTTTTGAGTATTTTCTTTTGTTTTCATTTTTATCACCTTCATTTGTAGATTGAATAATTTGACAGTATCACTGTTACTGCAAGTTTATATGATTCTTACATTTATTTTAGACTCAGGTATATAAAAAGAATATTATTTTGTGAGGCAGAAACCGAAAGAGAACCTCACTTATACTCTGTTTTCAATTCTTTTGAAATCGTCTTTCCATGCAAGGAATTCTTCAAGCTCTGTTTTGTATCTTGGCTTGTCTATTTTTTTTGCCTGCTTGAAATATTGTTTGTAGCCTTTATCTTCAAACAAGCTCAAGACTTTCCCAATAAAAAACATCTCTGCAAAGCAATTATTTTTATCAAAGTTCAGTTCACATACCAGAGTATATGCTTTTTTATATTCCTTCCTGAAGAATAATCTAGCGCAGACTAACAATTTTGTCAGGTAATACATATCATCTGGCATATCCAAATAGTCATAGTATTTTTCGTCATCAAATATTATCTTTTCATTTTCTTTTTCAACATCTTTAAGATAAGGTATTTCGTCAGGATTAGCTCTTAGATGCTCTAAATAGTTTATTTTCATTTCAGTAAGCTGTTCGTCCTCTAAGTGCTTTAATCTGATGCATTCATTCCTGAGAAATGCAATCATTTCTGTTAAAAATTGCTCTATACTCTCCGGTTTAAATTCACTGATTTTTCTTAAAAATTCCGAATAGTGCTGCGCTTTTTCTTTTTCTGACACATCTTTGGATGAATTCAAATCGTCAATTGTATCTTTTATGATTTTTTTCTCATGTGCCATTATTTTTTCTCTTGTCCTTGACAGGAAATTATTTTTTGTGGATTCAAATTCGCGTATTGCTTCCATTTTTACTTCTGCCAGACCATTTTCAAGCAAGCCAATATCTGCAAGGACAAAACCTGCGAAAGCCTTCAGAAGAGGTGTGTAAGTAATAAATTTTATATCCAACATATAATTTGTATCTAAGCATGCATCTTCCAACTCTTTGGATATTAATAAATAAAATTCATACATGTCCCTGAATCGCGCTTTGTCATTTGATAACTCAAATACGCTGTCTGAAAAATCATCAATATCCATTTTAAACTGCTCATAAAACATTTTATTTAGTTTCATGATTATCCTGTCCTGTTCTATGAAGTAGCTGTTTTTATCTTCAAATGATTTAATTTCATCAAAACTGAGTTTTTTGCTTTGTTCAAACAGGATATCTTTTCTTTTGCGTGCTATATCAAAGTTGGCCTCTGCCTTTTTTAGCATAATTCTCATCGACAGATTTTTTAGCTGGTCGGGGGTATGAATTAGTCCAATTACATTGTATCGTTCATTTGGATAACTGGGATTTCTTATGAGCCTCATATTTAACTCATGTCCTTTCTTCTCAAGTTCAGTTGAACTTACTAT
>QMVA01000087.1 GCA_003660865.1 Candidatus Nanohalarchaeota archaeon
TCTTTCGAAACACCGAATACCGCGTTTCTTCGTAAATTACCGAACCGCTTCGCGTTATTTTGGGATAGGTTAGAAAATGAATCTTAAGATGTCAGGAAAACGAAATAGTTTCCGGACACGACAGTGTTTTACTAAAAATAGGTGATTTACCGATTGGTAAATTTGCTTTTGTCATTGATTGTGTTGTATTTCTGCTTTTGTTTCTGAATGGTGCCTGATGTAATGTTGATGGATGGATTTTTATTAGTTTGGCGCTAATTTGTGCAATATGTCTGATATGATTACTTTTAAGTATTTGCGTGATATCCAGAAGAAAGAGAGATCGTCCTCAGGGCTTTGCAAACTTGATGATAATTTTTACGGGGCCGTACAGGAATATGTTTTGCGCAAGAAAAGAATCAAGGATAGGGGTAAGGATCTTAGTTTCAGGGAGAAGAAGGAGATTGAAAATATCGGGCCTGTTGTGAAGTCGATTTATGATACACGGGAGACTAAGATTGTCAACGGGGCTGTGAAGGCTGCAAGGACAGGTATGAAGATGGAGAATATTTTGCTTTCTGAGAAGAGGTTGTTTGAAGATGTGAGAAAGAAACTTGTGGATGGGCGCGAGGTACTTGAGTCTGTGCTGTGCCCGGGCAATGGTGGTGTTGCCGAGGTAAAGGGAGATGAGGATGTGCCTGATGGTTTTTCGAAGATACGGATTGTTGAGGATATTCCTGAGTTTGTAGGGGAGGATTTGAAGATGTATGGACCCTGGAAGGCAGAGGAGATTGTTTTGTGTCCTGTTAGTTTTTCTTTGATGTTTGTGAAGGCAGGGAAGGCTGAGAAGGTTGGCGAGGATTAACTTTATAAAGGTAAGCGCCACATATATTCTATTTTAGTTAGGTTGATATTGTTTGATTATCAATTTCTAATTGTTAATGGTGATTAATATTAAGGTACCAAAAGATGTTATGCGGCATTGTCCAACATGCAGGAAGCATACTGCGCAGACTACTGAGCAGGTGAAGACTGCGGGGCGACGGTCAGGTAGTGCGCTTAAGCAGGGAACGAGAAGGAAGACAGGTTATCTTCACAAAGGATATGGGGGCTCTCCTTACCCAAAGATTGAGCACGGCTCTAAGTTCGGGGCTAAGACATCGCATAAGATTATGCTTAGATATAAGTGTAAGGAGTGCGGGAAGAAAAATCAGGCAAGGACGGCTTTTCGAGCAAAGAAGTTTGAGATTAAAAAGGCATAAATAGGTGAGTGATATTACAGGAAAGTTTCTGAAAGTCAAGTGTAAAAAGTGCAATAATGAGCAGAATATCTATAATAAGGCGGCAGGGGAGGTAAAGTGCCTTGTGTGCCAGGAGACTCTTGCCAGAAATACTGGTGGGAATTCTGAGATTATGACAACTGTGCTGCGCGTTCTAAATTAGGTTTGTGCTGTAAGCAAGTGTTGGCGGATATCTTTATATTGTTTGCTCTCTTATTGCATAGTATTGTTTTGTCGGTGGAGTAAATGTATAACTATAAGGATTTTCCGGAAGCAGGCGAGTATGTTATTGTTACGATTAGTAATATCAACCCAAATAGTGCTTTTGCAAGACTTGATGAATATAAGAATAAGTCGGGAATGATACATATCTCTGAGGTCGCAAGTACATGGATAAAGGATATCAGGAAGTATTTGTCTGTGGGTAATAAAAAGGTTGCAAAAGTGATTTCTGTTGACAGGTCGAAGGGATATATCAATCTCTCGTTGAAAAGAGTCAAGCCGACAACTGAGAGAGAGAAGAAGACTGAATGGAAGAATGAGAAAAAGGCAGATAATCTTTTTTCGATGGTTGCAAAGGAGATGGGTTTGAGTGTTTCTGATGCATATGAGAAGACAGGGTTTGAACTACAGGAAAAGTATGGCGTGATGTATGCTATGTTTGAGGTAGCTGCGAGTGAAGGTGCTTCGGCGCTGGTCAAGGATGGTGTTTCTGAAGAATGGGCAAAAAAGATTGAGGATGTTGCAAGGAAGAATATCAAGCCAAAGGAAGTTACGATAAAGGGCGTTCTTGAAGTCAAGTGCTATAAGCCAAATGGAATTGAGATAATAAAGAAGGGGTTTGCCCAGATTGATAATGATAAGGTTGAGGTTGCCTATATTAACGCACCAAAGTATTCTTTTAAGGTGACTTCTGGAGATTATCGGGAATGTGAGAAGATACTTAAAGATAATTCAGATAAAGTGATTGATAATATTACAAAGAATGGCGGAGAAGCAGTCCTTCATAGACAGAAGTGAGAAGGTGGAGAGTATTGTTGCGCATATTATGTTTTGTCTGCAATGCAGACAGTATACATTAAAAGAGAAATGTCCAAGATGTATGTCTGTGACGCATGATCCCAAGCCTGCGAAGTATTCGCCAGAGGACAGGTATGGTAAGTACAGGCGGATGGCAAAGATGGAAAAGATTAATGAAAGTTGATGTGGAGGAGTTTAATATGGTTCGAGAGACAAAGGTTAAATTTTTGAGTAAGCCGAAATTGAATAATCCTATTTTTATTGAAGGATTGCCAGGTATTGGGTATATCGGGCGCAATGCTGCAGGATATCTCGTGGATGAGCTTGGTGCTGTGAAGTTTGCTGAGCTTTATTCGCCGCATTTCCCGCCTGTTGTGCTGATGGATCCAGATAAGAACGGGATGATTGTCGGGCTTAAGAATGAATTTTATTATTATAAGGCCAAGTCAAAGAGCGAGAGAGATATGGTGATATTGATTGGTGATTCACAGAGTATGGATCCACAGGGTCATTATGTGATTGTTGATGTCATTCTTGATACTCTTGAGACTCTGGGTGTAAAGGAGATGGTTACGATAGGTGGTTTCGGTACCGGTGAGATTAATGAGGAGTCCTCGAAAGTGTTTGGTGCTGCGATCTCGCCTGAGAGAGTTAAGACTTTTGAGAAACTGGGTGTCCAGTTCAAGGATACAAGTATAGGACAAATTATTGGTGCCTCGGGGCTTCTTATCAGTCTTGGTGAGCAGAGGAGTATAGGGGGAGTGTGCCTTATGGGTGAGACGTCAGGGCTTTTGCTTTCTGATCCAAAGTCTACTGAGGCAGTTCTTGGGGTGTTGACAAAGTATTTAAATATGTCTCTTGATATGACTAAGATTGAGAAAAGAGTAAAGGAAATTGAGAAAATGATTGAGAAAATGGAGAATCTTCAAACTAAGCTTGCAACGCATTCAAAGGAGCATGATGATTCATTAGGATATATCGGGTGATTTTTTTGGAAGAATATACAAGATATGAAAAATCGAGGATTATTGGCGCAAGAGCGCTCCAGATTTCGATGGGGGCGCCCCCGCTGATTAAGAGCAGGGAGACGAGTCCGATTAATCTTGCTAAGCTTGAGTTTGAGAAGGATGTTATTCCTATTACTGTGGTTCGGTAGATGTTGTTATTTACCGATAGTATAGTAACATTTATATATAGTCTTATTCTAAGATTATATAGTTGTTATCTTAAAGGGAGGTAAGATTATGAGTGAATTAATGGGGTTTGGGAGGATACTTAATCTTTTTAAGTTAGGTAGTTATTCTGGTAAGCATAATACGGACATGGAACGTGGGATTGAATATGGATTCGGGCTTGTGCTTGGCGCGTGTTCTGCTTTAATGATAATAATGCTTATGTTTTTTGTTATGAGGACGGTAATGTTTGCATTATAATTGGAAGGTGAGATTTATGAAATTTGTTAAAAATATGTTTGGTTGGAAAAGTAAGTCAAAGAGAAAGGGTATTACGCCGGTTATTGCGATTGTGCTGCTTTTGATGATGACTGTCGCTGCAGCAGGTATGGCTTATGTCTGGATTATGAGTTTGCAGGAGAGTGTGCAAAATCAGGGTAATGAGGGTGTTGAGAAACAGCAGAGAGAAACTTCAGCGGCTATTACGATTGTTAGTGCTTGGAATGATTCCACTCACCTTGCATTTATAGTAAAGAATAGCGGTACGTATACATTTAGTTCTGATGAACTTGATCAATTTACGTATTATTTTAATGGAGTATATAATGATGCTACTGGTTTTGGAACTCCATGTACTGGACTTGATGAGCCAGGATCGATCTGTAAAGTAGTTTCTGATGAAGACTTTCCGGATACAGCAGGTACGGCAGGGCAAGTGGTGATAAAAGTGGATCCCCCATTTGGTTCTACTTCGCCGTATAGTTGTGCTACTAAAACGGCTGCAGACGATACTTGCTAGAGGAATTAGGAGGGTTAGTTACCCTCTATTTTTCTGTATTTATTGTTAATATTCTGTTTTTGGTAGAGGTTAATACACTTTTTCATTGCCCGTATTTCTGGATTATTATCAGTTCTTCGCCGGTTAGTTTCTTTCCTTTGGTGAATTGCGCATAAAGGTCTTTTGCTCTCTTTTTTAGTTCGTCTTCTTTTTGGGCTTTCTGTTGCTCTTCGCGCTTTTTTCCTGCTTTTATTTTTGCTTCTTTTTGGGTTTTCTGTTTATTGAGTTCTTTTATGTACTCGTAGTGGGCATCATCTGCCTGTTTTTTTAGTTCTTTTATCTGCCTGAATTTCGGGGCTGCTTCTGTTCTTAGCTCTTTTATCTGGTTGTAGAGAATTATGAGTTCTTCGTGCTCTTTTTTGCCTGCATGGTTGTTGTCTACTATGAGCTCATGTGTGAGTTCCAGTTCTTCATCAAGTTTGCTTACTTTTGCGCGGGTTTTAGCCTGCTTTTTGTTTATTTTTTCGCTTAATTTAACGAGAGCAAGGGATTCTTCCATGTTCTCGAGGCGCTTTTGCATCTGATCGTCCTGCTTTACTGAGTGCTGTCTTGTCTGGATGTCCCAGTCGAGTTTTTTTATTTCTGATTTTAGTTTTGCAGGATCTTTTGAAATCTGCTCGTACTTTGCGGATTCCCGGTCGTCTTGCTTTTGTGTGACTTTGTGTTCTTTTATTTTATCTGTGATTATTTTTCTTTTTTTTATCAGACTTTTTACCAGTTTGTTTTTTGCATCTCTTTTTTCTTTCACAATGTCTATTTTTGCCTCAATAGAATTAAGTCGGTCTCTTTGTGATTTTACTTCAATAAGTAGTTGCTTTACCTGAAAGTTGAGTTCGTCTCTTTTTTCTTTGAGGGTGTTTATTGAGTCGTTCATATACAGGTATATAGGAACAATAAGTCTTTTAAAATTTACTGTTGGACAGTTTAAGGGATTTTTACTGTTTTCAGGAGTTGTTCTATTATTGTGTCTGTTTTTATATCTTCTGCCAGCGCTTCGTAGGTCAGTATTATCCTGTGCCGGAGGATATCCGGTGCGATGGCTTTTATGTCTTCAGGGGTTACGTAGCCACGATGGTTTACGAGGGCATGGGCCTTGCCTGCGAGCGCAAGCCAGATGGATGCGCGGGGTGATGCACCGTATTCTATGTATTGGCCTATGTCGAGACCGTATTCTTTGGGTGTACGGGTTGCATGTACTATCTCCGTTATGTAGTTCTCTATTTTTTCGTCCAGATATATGGTGCGGCTGAATTTCTGGATATCTATTATTTTTAAGGGAGTGATTATCTTGTCTACCTTCGGTATTTCTGATGTGGTCATGCGTTTAATTATGTTTTTTTCTTCGCTTTTTGTAGGGTATTGTACATTGACTTTGAGCATGAAGCGATCAATCTGTGCTTCAGGGAGAGTGTATGTGCCTTCGGTCTCCAGGGGGTTTTGTGTTGCCATGACGAGGAATGGTTTGGGGAGTGGGTAGGTTTCGTCGGATATTGTGACTTGCCTCTCCTGCATCGCTTCTAAGAGGGCGGACTGGACTTTTGGAGGGGCTCGGTTTATCTCGTCTGCGAGTATGAAGTTTGCAAATATCGGGCCTCTTTTTGTTGTGAATTTGGATGTGCCCTGATTGTATATTTTTGTGCCTGTGATGTCTGCGGGAAGGAGATCTGGTGTGAACTGGATGCGTTTGAAGTCTGAGTCTATACAGTCTGAGAGGGTTTTTATCATGAGTGTTTTTGCAAGGCCGGGAAGACCTTCCAAGAGTATGTGGCCGTCTGCTATCAGTGAGATTATGAGGCGTTCTAAGGGATATTCTTGTCCTACTACTACTTTTTGGATTTCTGTTAGTATGTTTTCGAGGTCTTTTGAGTAGGTTTGGGCTTTTTCGTTTAGTTCTTTTACCTGTCTGTCTATGTGTATCACCTTTTTTTTAGAAGTTGAAACTTCTCTTTATTGGATTTAATTGTTTATATATTTTGCGTGAGAATTTCATAATCTTTTTGATTTTATGAGCCAACCTATGAGTATTCCGAGAAGTATGGCGAGAGTTATTATTATCAGAATGTCTGTGTAGGGGACTGCAAAGTGGGGGGATGATATTAGTGTTTCATGCGGGGGTGACGCGCCGACAAATGTTTTTTCTGCGTCTTCTATTATATTTTTTCCTGCTTCTTTTGCTGATGATGCCA
>QMVA01000088.1 GCA_003660865.1 Candidatus Nanohalarchaeota archaeon
ACATTGCGATTAAAAACCCGCTCGTGCCCTTCAGGCATCAAACCTTACGGGCTCCCGGCCAAAATAGTTGCACAGCAATGACTTCTCATAACGCCAAACGTTAAAAATACATCATACCTCTATTATCAAAAACACACAAAAGCGCAACAATCCCACCTCACCAAAAAAAATTATACTAAATAGTATTATACCAAAAGGTATAAAAAACTATTTATACTAAAAAACACCAATGAACGAAACAACAACATCCAGAATCAAAAAAAAACCATTCCTATTTGGCGCAATAGTAAAACCCCCTCATTTCGCAGACCGTAAACAGGAACTCAAAGACATAACAAGCGATCTTGCAAGCGGTCAGCACATAATAATGTACTCGCCGAAAAGATACGGCAAAACCTCCCTCATTCTAAAAGTCCTCAAAAACATGGAACAGGACTATCTGACAGCATACATTGACCTCTTTGAAATAACCTCCAAACAGAAATTTGTTGAAAAATACATAAACTGTGTAGTACCAAAAGGAAAAATAGAAGAAGTAGCAGAGATACTCAAAAAATATATTCCGGGAATACTGCCAAAAATCACACTGGGAGAAAACGCATCAATAGTATTTGAAGCCCCAAAAATCGAAAAAACAATAGACGAAGTACTTGACCTTCCGCAAAAAATAGCAAAGAAAAAAAGAAAAAGAATGATTGTTGTATTCGACGAATTTCAGGAAATCAAAAGGCTGGGCACAGAAGATATGGAAAATATCATGAGAAGCAAATTCCAGCATCATGATATGGTCTCATACGTATTTTTAGGCAGCAAAAGGCACATGTTTGACGAAATATTCAAAGATCGAAACAGGCCATTCTTCAAATTTGGAAAGCAAATAGTACTTGACAAACTGCCAAAAGACGAGTTCCACACCTACATTAAAGAAAGATTCAAGGCAACAGGCAAGAAAATAGATGACACACACATAGACAAAATTCTCAACATAACCAACTGCCATCCATATTATACGCAGCAACTCGCACATGAGATATGGAACCTCTCCAATCTCTCCGTAGACGAAAAAGACATAGAAAACAGTATAGAAAACGTCTTAAGAGACCAGTCCTATGCCTACGAACTAATATGGGATTCAATTGGGAACTACAGCAGGTCTTTATTACTTGGAATAGCAACCGAAAACAACAATATCTACTCAATGCCATTTATAACAAAATACAACCTTAACTCAGCAACAAACGTACAGAAAGCCCTGCAAATACTAAAGAAAAAAGAACTGATTGAAATAAAAGAAGAAAAATACTATATCGAAGACGTCTTCTTTGGGCAATGGCTAAAGAAAAGAATGAGTACCGCATAATTTCCTGCAAAATGCGCAAAATTTTCCCAAAAAAAAACACCAAAAAACCTATAAAAACATAGGGCACAGAATATAAACATATGAACCCCGCAATCAACCACATCAAATCCTTAATCCTCTTATGCGCAACTCTAATACTCCTCGCAAACCCCGCGCACGCAGAATCCGGCATTGACCTCTTCGAAGAAACCTCAATCGCTCCCCCGTCCCTCGAAGACGCAGAAATCTATACCGACACTATAAAACTAATTCTCGACCTAAAAGACATAAACACAAAACAACCAGTAACAGACATTCACATGAACATAGAACTAATAAGCGTAACATCTGCCACAAAAACCATAAAATACCTTGGCGACAATGCGGCACTCGAACTGAACCTCCCCCGCGAAGATTGGATAATAATCCTGAAAGGCGACATCCTAAACACAACAGGAAAAGACTACTATGCCGCATACACAATCGAGCTAAACGCAGACATAAACAAGACAATCTACCTCCTCCCCGTAGGAAGTGTCGAAGGCATGGTATACACAGACAAGAAACAGACACAAGTCGTTGAAGGCGCAATCCTGAAATTCGACTGCAACGCAGACTATGGCGACCCCAAAGACATGACAACAGACACCTTCGGCTCATTCAAAAGCGAATGGCTGCCTGCAACCACATGCAGAATCTACGCAAAACACGAAAATCAGGTAGGCTCAACAGAAGTAACAATCTCTCCAGGCACATTATCAAACACGCAAATCATACTCGACAAAGATACAGCCGTAAAAGACCACAAAATACAACTCCTCTTAGCCGCCGTCGGTCTCATCCTACTAGTCATGTTCCTGATACGCCTGCGCAAATACTCATCCAAAACCCCAAAAAAAGAGCACGATCAGGCACCTCAACTACCCAAACGGACAAAAGACATAATAAACACCCTAAACCAGAAAGAAAAAAGCATAGTAACATTCCTTCTTGAAAACAACAACGAATCAACCCAGAACAAAATATATCACAGCACATTCATCCCAAAAACATCACTTACTCGTTCTCTACTATTATTAGAACAAAAAAGAATAATCCAAATAGAAAAACTGGGAAACCTAAGAAAAATAAAATTAACCGAATGGTTTCTGGATAAAGACTGAATGGACCCAATCCAGACCTTAATTCTAAAAACCGACCAATTTGGTTCAACCTCTGATTATTCAAACCACCCAAGATATATATTCTGTTTCATTCAATAAGCTAATCACAAAATTCAAAAGGTGGTTTTCAAATGAAAACAACAAAACATTTCAGACAAAGCATAACACTAAGCATAATTATGTTAATAGCACTCAGCACCATAACCGGCGCAATCGGATTTGCCGAAAGCCAGGAACCCACAAGCATATCCCAAACCTCAACCGCCGCAATACAGGCCTCCTGTGGGCAGCTGCTATACTTCTACAGTGACAATTGTCCGCACTGCAAACTTCAATCCGAAACAATAGCCGAACTGGAAAAGAAAAGATCTTGCCTGAAAATATTACGCATGAATATCAATGAAGCACAGGATGAAAAAGACAAATATGACATCCATGCTGTTCCGACAATAATCTACATGAACAGCAACAACTGCTACAAGATAAAAACTGGAGAAACAAATTATGAACGTCTGGTATCCTGGCTCGACTCAGATGATGGCCGGATATGCGCATCATCCGGCTCATCAGGTGGAGATAGCAGCGGCATAGCACCCGCTACAGGATCAGGCGGCTCAGGAGGTGCAACAATCGAACCCGTATCAATCTGCGACCGTGAATGCAAAGCCAACGGATATGCATCCGGCACATGCAGAACATGGGCAATAACACCTTCAGCAGAATGGGGATGCAAAGCAGATGAAACAAGCATCGGCCAGACATCAGACTGCAAAGTAGAACAAGGGCGCGTCGGTATCGGCAAAGCCTGCTGCTGCACAAAATCACTATCAGACATCCAAATTTACATATCAACAAACAAATACACATACAAATCAAAAGAAAATGTACAGATAACAGCAAGAATAACCACACTAAACACACAAGTAAACATGGACGATTTCAAAGTAACCGCAAAGATACACAACCCGGACAACACAATAGAATCAATAGGATTATACCGTAAAGACCCATGCATTTGTGCAACCTGCGCATGCGAAGCAGGAACAGAATGCAACTGCGATTCACAATGCTCATGTACATATAAAGGAACATACTACAATACAGAAAAAACAGGGGGCTACATAATAGCTGCAACAGCATACAGCGCTAACGGCATGACCGGCAAAGCAAAAACAAAATTACAGGTAACAGACACATCAGACTACCCACCGAAAATAACATATACAACAATATCTCCCAGCACCCCCACAGCCACAAAGAAATTCAGTGTGCACATGTCAGCAAAAGACGACGTAGGTCTAAACTCAATAGCATTCTACAAAGTAAGAGAGCCCATCAGCAGGATCAGCTCAGTATATGTAAAACGAGTCACATCCAGCGGCAGTGCAGGTAGCGGCCACCCTGAAGTCACCCTAACTTACGCAGATGCGCCATCAACAGATGCCAAAGAAGATGAAACCACAGGCATAGTCCTTGTAGACGAGGCACCGAACAGTGAATCAACCACAAGGGAACCCACAGAAAGCGAAATAAACAGGCCGGAACTTGTCCAGTCCGAACTCATTGCCTACAAATACGCCCACAACTGTAACAGTGATACACAATGCAAACACATTTGGACCGTCACAGAAACACAACCCGGGAGACACACATACAAATTTGTTGCATACGACACAAGCGGCCAGAAAGTAGTACAATACAAGACATTCTATGTACAGCCAGTCCACGCAAAATATGTATCTCTTAACGAAAAATTTGCACTATACCTCGGTGAAACAGCACACGTAACAGACTACAATAACATGAAACTCCGGCTAATCAACATAATTCATCCGCGCTGCGCAACCACAGAATCAGAAGACAGTACAACAACGACCTCTGCGCGATGCATAAGCGCAGAACCTACAGCGACAATAGAAATAATCAACCCGCACACAGACGACACTCAGACATCAACCGCAACACTCCTGAGTATGTCAGCAGGTGAAACAAGAGAAGTATTTGGTGCAAAAATAACCCTTCCTGAACTTGACAGCAAAAAAGGAACATTCATCATAAGAAAAGGTGCGCAATCAGATCTCGTAGACATAAAAATAGCCCCAAAAACAAGAACTATATCATACGACGAGTCCGCAGAATACAAAATAACCGTAACAGACAAACATCCACAACTCCTCATACACGCAGGATGCGATGAAAATCAGGATGACTGCCCATCTGCATCTGCGCAACCATACACATACGACATTATAATAGGTAACCTCCCATTCCAGAAAGAATATCCTGCCATAATAACTCTTGGAGCAGGCGCCGAAAAGACATTCACCCTGAAAGTCACACCTTTCCAGACAACAACAACCAAAAAAGAGATGCATATCTCAAAAGCAGTCGCTGCAAGCAACGCAATCACAGCACATGCAACCATACACCCGATGGAAATAAAACCCATAGCAGTACAGTTCAGGCCCCGCAAAGAATACAAATTCTCACTCACAGCAAAACTAAAAAACAATGCGCAGGTACAGGACACAGACCACGCAACACTGACAATCAAACCAGACATCCCCCCGCCGTCATTTCCGCCTGAAGTAACAACAATCAAGCTCTACAAAGGCTGGAACCTCATCTCCCTCCCAGGCAAACTGATAGAGTTCGTAGAACTTAAAGGTGCAGACAACAAAAAACTCCTCGGATTCGTATACCTTCCAAAAGAAAAGAAATACGTCACAATAAAAGAAGCCCGAAAAATACTTGGAAGCGAATTCTACGAATACCTCGCAAAACACGCATTCTGGATATACTCATACGATGACTCAGAACTGCGCGTAAAAATCAACCGGGACGTCTCATACAACGAACTTGAACTATACAATGGCTGGAACCTCCTCCCAGTAACAGAAGACATGGTCGGTGGATACCTGAAAGACATCAAAGGCACCTGCGAATTCGAAAAACTATACCGCTGGTTTGCAGAAGGACAAAAATGGAAACAAATAGCTGAAGAATATGTATTCCAGCAATCAGAGCTAAACTACGGCATTGCAATCAAATCTGCAAACTACTGCATGCTTGGCGGCGGCAGCATCACACCCCCCGCCATGCCGGATGAACAAGGAGGTGTTGCCAAATGAAGACACAACATTTACCTCATGTGTTCCTCCTGCTGTTCGCAATAGTAGCAGCCACATGCGGATGCACAGCAAGTGACACATGCCCCACAGGCGAATACACAAAAGATGGCATATGCTGCACCCATGTATGCGAAAAAACATGTCCTGCAGGCTACATTGAAGGCACATGCAAATGCGAGTGCAAAAACCCAGAAGACAACACTCCTCCAGACAACACAACCCCTGACCCGAACATTGACGACATATTCAGCGATGAGCAAATAGACCCACCGGGAATCCCGGAATAAAACTCCCCCGACCAAACCGCAAACAACAAAACAAACAGGAAAGAGTCACAAAATAAAACAAACATAAAATTTACTTAAAGCCGATTAGGGAAACACTACCCACCAGCACTCTGGCATAAAACCCAGAGTGCGTTTCTCTCTTTTTAATTGTCTATAAAGTCTAATCCGGCAATTAAAAAGCTTGAAAAAAAACATCAAAATACAAATAATATTCAACTTAATTTGGGAAGCGAATGCCTACCCACACTCTGGTTTGCCGCCAGGGTGCGTTTCCCTCTTTAACAATCTGCTGATTTAATTATGATTTTGTCTGATATCCGGCTGGAATACATACTTCTGATATACTCAATCGTCAAATTATAGACCGAATCGATTTCATATAAATCAATATCGATTGATTATAGTTGACGTCGTTACTAAATGGACAAACTCTACCCAAAACCAAGAGACGTCAATCTATCCTGGTGAATCTTCGATTCACTGGATCCTAAAATTGCATGGCAATTTTAAGGATATGGTG
>QMVA01000089.1 GCA_003660865.1 Candidatus Nanohalarchaeota archaeon
AAAATAGATTTGGTTTTTGACAACTTAAGAGTCTCAATTTTCTGTATGCTCCCTTTTGTGATACTCTATGAGTATTCTATGGCAAGGCATTATCAAAATTCTATTTTTAACCCATTACACAAAAACTACACTAATGAGCATTTAAAACAGTCCGTTCTTGATCAGCTTGAGCTTTTGGAGCAGTTATTTCGGGACACGCAGCTTACAGATGAGATGCCCCAATTTTTAGACAATTACCTATATCAGCATTTCCACAGGGGTCGTGGTGGCCATACCTTTCGCGGCCTGTATTTTTATCGTTTGGATGTTGATGCGGATTTGCATTTTTCAAAGAAAAAACATTTAGATTTCTATTTCAACAATCTTACTAAATACCGTCATGGTATATATAAAACCCGGTATCGTGCTGATGATTCGTCTTTAATGTTTGTGTCCCGGGACAGGAAAGTTGGTCACTTAAGAATATACAAGGGCCGGGAAAAAGGGGAAGCCTTATTCCATGAACATATGATGAGATTGAAACGCAAATATACTTTGCGTTCATCAAAAGGACTTTTATTCCCTGAGTCTGAGGAGTCCTTTAATTGTGAGGTTGTTGATGATAAGCTCATAGACAACACCCCCCCGGAAGAAAAAGCCTTAAAATCCTCTATTATCCAAACAATGGATAGTGAGCTTCATGAGGTTTTTAGAAACGAGTTTGACCGCGAGGCTTCTGTTCTTAAAGAGTCTTATTTGAAGGAGCGCCCTTATGATAAAAACCGTCTTAGGTTTGAGTCCAACCTTTTCAAGGATGCGATAAATAATTCTTCCGGTGACAGAAAGACTATTGATTACAATAAGCTTGAGTGCTGTCCCGCGTGCAGGGATAAAGACGGTTTTGTTGATCCTGAGAAGGTTATACACTGTCCTAAATGCTCTACCTTTGTCACAACCAAAAAAGGGCTTCGTGCAGTAACTTATGTTCTTGAGAACTTTGAGCCCGAAACCCATATTAAAAACACTATAAGTACTTATTTTGAGTCGTGTACTGTTCCTTTGGGATTGGTCGGTCATGAGCTTATTGAGTTTTTAGGCAAGGGTTCTTATGGCGAGAATTCTAATGTTTCTTATGCTCGTTTTTTATCCGCTTTTAGGTATGCTTTGGGTTCCTCTCAATTAATTCCTAATCTCTGTAAGGATTTGTCTATGTCTGATACTGCTGTCAGGAAGGCTTTAAGAGCCTGTCAGGAGCATAATTTTATACTTAAGGACAAACCTACTGACAGATGGGAAAAGTCCTATCTAAATCTCCATATACTTGACCTGTTCGTTCTCATGGATAAGTCTGTTAAGCAGGTTCCTTTAACAATATTCCAGTCAATCAATACATCCAATGTCCGGGTTATAACGTCTGCTCTTGGCGCTCTCGGTTCACGAAGTAATTCTTATACTAACACTTGTACCCCTACAGAGTACAGTTCGGGGAGTTCCGGAGAATTCAATCTCCATGAATTAGATGAAGTGATTGATTTGTGCCTTGACACTCCTAAACCCGCGTGGGCTGAAACCTGAATTATGTTCAAAAAAAACCAAGAGGTGTAATTTATGTCAGAAAACAAGGAAAACAAAAGAGATGAAAAAGTGAATAGGATTTCAGTATCCAGACCGTCAAATCTGTTTATTGAAGTCGTTCAGAGCAAAGAAAATAAAAAAGCAATTTGGGTCGGACTTTCAAAGCGTGGTATGGATGATAAAGAGGGCAATGCTACATATCAGAACATAACTCTTTGGGAAAACGACCTTGTGCATCTTCAGAGTAAAATCCCGGAGATATTGCTTGAGATTGAAGCCCTGAAAAGTGATCTTAAGGGTGCAGTTCCCGAAACAAACGTAAATGCCCCTGTTTCCGGAACAAGACAGGAAGTGAAGGTTTAACCGCCTTCACCCCTTTTTTTGGTGATGTTTATGGATTTACTGTCTGCTTCAATCGGTTTTATTATCGGTTTTGTGATTAGCAATGTCTTATGTTGGTATTTTCGGAATCAGAAGGTTGTTGATTACGTCTTAAGCGAGGGTGTGGTGGATTGATGATGGTATTGTTTGCAAACACTATTAAAAGATGTCCTGATTGTAAAGGATCTTTGAAGTGCATAGACCGGGAAGCATACTGGTATTTATGTAAAAGCTGTGATAAAGCTTGGAATTTCAGTTATGATCCCCCTAAGGTTTATTATGAGGGAAAAAGGGCGATAAACGATGTTTAATTTCAAAAAACGAAAATGTCTCTGCGGCAAAAAAGCAACAAAAAGACACACAATAATTTTGAATTTATGCCCTGTCTGCTTTGATGATTTCATGCAGTTAGTCAATGATTTTAAAAAAAAGCATGAGGTGGTTAAGTGATCACAATGAAAGACCTGCGTTTGTTAATTGTACGTTTTTGTCTGTTTTTTTTCGCTTTGGTGATTGTGTATTTTTGGATTTTAGGTATTGAGTTTTTGCTTGATATGTTACTTATTCCTTCATGGTTTGGTATCTCTGTGGTTTTATTTTTTGTTTGCATTTTTCTTCTTATTGATATAGAAATGGAGTGTGATTAATTGATTAGTTATGACATAGGTATGTATGTGTTTTTCTTTGCTGTTGGATATATCATAGGCAATGAAAACATGAGGCGAGAAATATATAAGTTATTAGATGGTATGAATGGCAAGAAATCATAAATTGGAAATAAAGTTAAACCGACAAGAAAAGGTTGAGTTATTTGATTTGGCTAAGAAACAGGATGTTTCTGTTAGCGAATATGTTCGTTCTCGTGTATTTGGGAATGGTTATCAGGATACCGTAGCTTTAAGAAATGACATTATAAGGGGCTTAAAGAAGTCTCTTGCTTCTTCTTTTTAGTGTGTTGTCCTGTTGATTGTCATGGCGTATGTCATGTCTATTATCCTGACCTTTCTTTTTAAGTACCATATCAATTTTTCTTGTATGGTAGACGTTGCAGGTATGGCAAAAGGTGCAATCGGAGTTTTGATTGTTTCTGTTGTAATAACCGCTACAAACACAACGGCTTTTGCTTCGGCTTACCCTGACGCATCCAGTTTAGTGGTACTCATACCTCTTGCTGCTGCTGCGGGGGTACTCCTTTTGGGCTTTAGGTAGTTCGCGAGGAGAATAAATTAAACAATTTTTATATTTGGATGGTTTGTAAATGATTTTAAAATACCTTAGTTTAGCGTGTTTTTTAGTTCTTATTTTATCACCAGTTACATTTGCCGCAACCTGTTATGACTATGAGACAGAATACCGGCTTTTGAAAAAAGATTCTTATTGTTCTGGTGTAGAGTGTGTGTTTGCTACTAATTCTGATGGTCAGATAGATGATGGCATTTCTGATTATACATGGTCTTCATCATATTCTTCCTGTCATGATTCGGGCACTTGTTATGACACTTATCTGAATTCGATGTGGGAAAAGACCTTTATTTATGAGCTAGAAAACTATCCCCTGCCTTCTCATCCGGGCTGTCCTTCAGGTGAGACCCCTTTGGATGGTTATGAGTGTGTGAATACCCAACAGGGTAGAGATATCGTAGGTCGTTATGGTACTGTGTGTGATACGGTCAATATCTTACGGCTTTGCGAGAGGCATTATCAGGGTGATCCTTATACCTGTTCTGATGATGAGCCCCCTGTTATCTCTGATGTGTCTCAGGATCCTAATCCTGTAGATCAGAATATATGGTCAAGAAATGTCATGCACTTTTCATGGACTACGGATGAGCCTGCAACCGGGGAAGTCTGGATAAAAAAGCCCGGCGAGACTGTGTATACTCAGTATATTTGGCTGAGTGATTACACTACATCTCATAGTGAGTATTACCCTGATTCTTATTCAGGTGTAGCGTGGGATACGGGCATTTATTATTATTATGTTGTTTCTGTTGATGAATATGGCAATGATGCTCAGTCTGATGTTAATTCATTTCAGATAGTGGATACTCGTGAGCCTGATATTCAGGGGCCTAATGTTCTTGTGAATGGTTATTATAAGGCCGCCATTGAGAAGGGTGATACTGTTACAATATCAACGGGAACTTTAGAGCCTGCTAAGATATGCCTATATTATCAAACGCCCGGTGCTTCTTGGAGCAGTCCGGTTTGTTCTTCGGGTTATGTTACTGCTTTTTATCCTGAGATATTGGATGTTGTTCCAGGTGAATACAATTATTATGTTACTGCTGTTGATAAGAGCAATAACAAGGCTTCTAAAGGGAGTTTTAAGATTCCTTTGATTTTTAATGTTCAAAAGCCTTCTATTAGACCCCCGGTTATTTTTGATTATGAGGATACTTTGAATGGTGTTTTTAATGCCAATTCTTCAGGGAGCTTGGATGTTTCTTGGTCAACAGATATTGCATCTTCCACTTGTGTAAGTTATGCTTTGCCTACAGGTGAATGGATTGAGGAGCCTTGTGATAATGTCCCTCGTGTGCAGCATACATGGGGTATTAGTGGTGTTAAGTCTACAGGTATAATGAAGCTTAAGGTTAAATCCTGTAATCTTGTTTCGGGGCGTTGTACTGAGTACCCTGAGGGTTCTGAGATCATAGAACATAAGTTTACCCGCGATGATTATATTAACCCTTATTATTGTGCTTTGTCAGAAATTACAAAATGCTATGATGCTACTTTGGCTCAATTTACTTGGGGTGGTTTAGGTATTCGGACTCCCGGTGAGGTTCTTGGTGCTTTGACATACGATAATCTTACAGGGATTGACGACCAGTTTACAGGTGATTTTTATGTTTCTGTATATGATAATCCCCATGCTTGTACTGGTGGCATTATACAGCGTTTTAATGTCTCTCAAAATACGACAGATTTTTCTTATACTTGGAAGTATGGCGTTTCTGTAAAGGTTACTTTGTGTTCTCATTTTTCATCAGATAGCGGTTTTGTTTGTTCTAATGAGACTGTTGAGTCTGAAATTTTGAAGAATTATCAGAGTGTCCGTTTAATTAAGGGTTCTTTTACAGATGATGTTATTGATTTTTTCAATATGGATGAGGATGATCATTATGGTCTTGCTTATGTTATGAGTACTGATTATGGTGTTATGAAATCCTGTTGTGATAGTTTTTCTAATTCGACATGGTATGAAGCTCAGCCTATAGCTACTCAAAAGTCAGATATTGACTGTTCAGGTCGCTTTGATGCCATGAATGCCCGTTGTTCAGGTAATTTTGACCCTAAAAAGCCTTATCCTCATTGTGAGATTGGTCCTGTTGCCTGTGGTGATGGCAAAATTAACAATGGTGAGATCTGTGATAATATTTTTGACCCTTCATATTGTGAAGCTGATTGTAATTTGTATCAGAACATGACTGAGGACTGTAAGTTTTATCCGTGGTACTCTAAGGAGTTCTTTGACTGCATGACAAAAAAGAGCAGTAATACACTAGCTGATGGTTTGTATGTCATGCTTTTTGGAGCGTTGGGTTGGCTTGTTGAAAGACCGTTTTTCCTTATTATTGCTTTCCTTTTATCGCTGAAATATCTTGTACCCCTGCCTATGTTTAGGTCAATATTCGGGCAGACTTTGTCTAATAGGTTTGGTTATTCTGAGCGGTCAAGCGCGAGGCAGTATAGCCGTAATTTTAGATATAAGCGTAAGCAGGATGCTTATAACAGGCAGATTAAGAGCAAACCGTATCATCGTAGAAGTACTACGACTACTGTTAAGCACGATGATGGAAGTGAGACACAGACAGAGTCTTGGGATGTGAAAAGCAGTCCTAAAAAGAACAAATGGGCTTTTGTTCTGCTTCTGCTGTCTTTTATGTTTATTCCTGTAACTCCTGTAGTTCATTCGTTTCCAGTCATCCAGTCAGTAGATTATAATTCCCCTGTTCTTGAAGGGGCTGTAATGAACCTTACAGGATATATATTTGAGACCAATGAGTCTTATAATATCTCCCGGGTTTCTTTAGGCATCCTTCGTCAGGGGAACATTACTTCTACTGTTATTTTGCCGGATGTTGATGTTGCATATATCAAGGGTAGTCATTTTTCAGGCATTATGCAGGAGCTTTCTTTTGATGAGCCGGGTTTCTATAATGTTACGTTGACTGTTTGGAATACTGCAATTAATGACTCTTCTGTTAATAAGACCGTTGTTGTTGAGGTATACCCGTATAGGGGTGAGCTTCCGCTTATTTTGGTCGGTCTTGGGTTTATTGTGCTTTTGAAGGTGATGTTGTGAAAAAAATAATTTTGCTTGTCTTGTTGTTTGCTATGATGCCTGTGGCATTTGCACA
>QMVA01000090.1 GCA_003660865.1 Candidatus Nanohalarchaeota archaeon
AAGCCCCCCAGCAAAACCAACAGAACCAGAATCTCCTTATTCTCAACCAAATACTCATTGACCTTTCTCAAGCAAACACCCACTAAACATTAACAAAACAATTTTTTAAATCTTACACAACACCTTGCAAAAACAACGCAAACCCCAAAACACAAATAACCACTTCCCCCGCAATCAAAATACCCGACACCTGCCACTCCCTGAACCTTCCCATCCTCATCACCACATGCGTAAGCGAAAGCACCTTGGTGCCCGGCGCCCTAAGCGTCCCATCCTTTTGCAACACCCCGAAACTCTCAGCCTTAAACCCCGACCTCAACTTAAGCGCAAACTCCACAAACCACGGGATAAAACAAAACAAGGCAAACTTCTCAATATTGCCAAGAATAGCCACAGTCGCCGCCACAGCACCAATAGTATAAGTCAGGCTATCCCCCGCAAACAACTTAGCAGGATACCAGTTAAACAAAAGAAACGCAACCAACGCCGCCACAAACATAAATGCAATAGCAGCCGCAATCGTACTTCCCGTCTGCATATATGCATACAATCCAAGAGCACCAATCAAAACAGCCCCAAGCCCAGCCTCAAGCCCATTCATCCCCGCAAGCATATTGCACGCATTAGAAGCCCCGACCACCGCAAGCGGAATAACAAACAGCGGATACAAAACCCCAATATCCATCGGTCCTAAAAACGGTACATACACAAGAGACACCCCCGACTGCACAGCCATCAGCGGAACAGCAGCCGGGAGCGGCAGCAAAAACTTATGATGCTGCTTAAACCCAATCCTCTTAACAGACTTATAGTCTGCGCAATCAACCCGCGAAGAGCCCCTCTTCAAAAGAGCCGTAAGATCATCAAGCATCCCGATAAGCGTAATCAGCGTAACAGTCAGCATCGCCGCAAGCAAAGAAATATACGCCTCATTCCCAATATAAAACGTATTAGTCGCCGTATAAAGAAGCGCACCCGCAAGAAATCCGATCAGCACAGGAACCCCGCCCATCTCAGGCACCAAGGGCCTGCCCTTCTTCTGGATATCCCTGCCCACAACAGAAATATTTCTCAAAAACACAATACTCTTTGGAATCACAAGCAGTGTCATCACAAACGTAACAAGCAAAGACACCAGAAATATGATCATAAGATCACTTCTTCACCATAAGATCAAACGCATTGTGGTCACTCCACCACTCATCAAGTTCCTCCTGCGATGACTTGTTCAGATTCACCTTGAATATTTTGACTTCCTGGTTATCAAACACCTTCTCCACATAAGGCACCCCTGCCCCATCCATAAGATACAGCTTCGTAAAGACAGACGTACCGATATCCTCAGACGCAAGATACACAAGCCTGGGAGTAATAAACACACAGTTATCTATTATCGCCTTATCACTTGGTGGATTAAGAGGCACCACCCCCCCGGCCCCGCATATAGATTTAACATACGCTTCCTGCCCCTGCGACGTAGACAAGACAATATTACCCTCAAGCTGTCCAGCCGGGTTAACAGGAAGCCACAACGAATATGGTCCTGCCGAATATATGATGATTGACACATTTCCCCTCTCAATCCTATCCTTATACGGCATACCGAGATAAGACTCAACCTTCTCACCATAATTCGCGATCTTCGACATCGCAGCATACTTCCCTATCATAGAATAATCAACAAGAATATAATCAGTATTAAACTTATTCAAAAAGAACCTCTGCTGGCTCTCATTCATCATCCCTGTAAAAAATTGCGCAGTCGGCCTGTTCCGGGTAGCCAGATTATTCCCGCCATCCAAGTTAGTCGGCCGCTCACCCGCAGTCTGGAACCAGTACCCGAAATCCCACCACGAAAGAACTATTGATCCTTCAGGCGTCTGCGTCCTCAAAAACTCCATCGACGTATTCCAGTTCCCTGAAAACGACGGTCCAAGATTGCCCCCAAGCACATACCCCGAAGATACATTCACACCCAGCACAAACACAATAAGCACTCCCACACCAACCGAATAAATATTTATCTTCTCCTCAAGCGACTTCGCATTCCTCATAAGCTTGCTCTTCTGCACAAACCTGATAAAATTAGACATAAAGTAGCCTGCCATCAACGCCATATAAGGCCCAAGTATAAACGAGAACCTGATCTTCGACGCAAACCCAAGCATCGATGAATACATCAAAAGAAGCATCAAAGCATTCAGATGATCCTTCCTCGCGACAAGCACAAGCACAATCATAAACGAGAACACAAAATACGTCTGCATATCCGGTGCTTTCGTCTTCATAAACAGGTAATACGAAAGAATACTCACAATACCTGAAAAAACACCCAGCATAAAAAACTTATCCTTCTCCTTATATACCTTATGCAATATCACAAATATAGCGGCAAACGCAAATATCCACACGCTCGCATAAGAAATAATCGGCTTAATCTGCGGTAAAACAGCCTCCGCATACCTCGACCCGAACTGCGACGCAAAATCATTCCAGCCGGCACCCACATTTTCAGCAACAGTTGACTCAATAACCTCTTTGCTGTAAAACATAAACTTCTGCGTACTCATAATAAGCCCTGCAAGCTTCTTTGAAAATATCGCCCCCGCAAACACAAAAACACCGCCAAAAAAGAACACGACAGGCCCAAAATACGACAGACTCCTCCGGGAAACAAGACCGTACCTTTCAACCGCAACCCTCAAGACAAGCACAGTAAGAGCAAGATAATTCATCATCGCAATCGACGAGCCAGTCCCATAATAAGTAACAGCAATCAAAACCACAGGAACATACGCCTTCAAAAGCGACCTTGGCTGCTTATTCACAAAACACACAATAAACACATACCCTACAAGACCAAGCAATATCTGCTGGACACCCCCCCAGACAGTCGCCATAATCGCTATAGAAAGCCCCGCGATAATCCCGCTCACAAGCGAATCGTTGCGTATTGCCCTGATAAAAAAATACAGTCCCATAAGCATCAGAAACCCTGCAATAGACTCCTTCTCAAAAAACCCCGCAGACGTCCGAAATATCACAGAGCTCGAAACAGCATAAAAAAACGCAGCAAAGATTCCCGTAACCTTATTGTGAAGCTCCTTGCCAATAAAAAACAAAGGAACAACAATCAACGAACCCATAACTGCAGGAAACACAATCGCAAACGTATGAAAATCCATAGAAATGATGCTGCTCACCAAAACATAAATCACAGCAGGAACATAAAATATCCCCTTAATTTCATTATATGGACTCCACCCGGTAGGGGCATACCTCAAAGAATCAACCAAAGGCAGGTGAAAATTATGCTCCACAACATACTGCGTCATTCGCGACAGGTAATAAGGATCAATACCAATAAAAATCCCGAACTTCGCAGGCATAAGTCGAATCCACAGCGCAAGAACAAAAACAGCAGCAAGAGGAACGACATACCAATACTTACGAAACATCTTGCCTCCGAAAATCCGCCGAAGATCAATCTCCTCAAAAACATCAGAACCTTCATCTACCTTATCATCAGTCATACACACGTCACCATTACAATCATAATATAGTCAATCGTCAAATTATAGACCACATTGATTTCATACAAATCAATATCGGTTGACTATTTTGAGCATCAACTCAAAAGCTTCGAACGCCAGTGAGATGATATGGCAATCCAATGTAAAGGCCAATTATTGTTGGATTGACTATATCTTCATGACACCATCATAATACAAACACTCGTGCTTTAATGTACCACAAATGTTTTTAAATACTTTACCATCCAAAACACGACAACAAAACACAGCACACAACACAAAAAACCGCTACACAGAGACAATCACATACAAAATCAGCCCCGTAATAGTCACAACCCCGAGAGGCACACCAACAGCAATCCCTGCAATCTTCTTATTCACCTTATGCACCAAAGAAAGATTAAAAATCCCGGAAACAACCCCATAAATAGCAGGCAGCACCCAAAGATACGGCAGCGGCGCAAAAACAATAACCGACCATGCATACGCAAACACCTGCACCGTATCCCAAAAAGACCCCTTTCCGCCAAGCTTCCGAATAATCCAGTGAACAACATAGCCGGACACAGCAAACGAAACGGCGCCCAACAAAACAAAATACAAAACATTGACCACAAAATACAAAAGCGAACCACCAAAAACATAACCCACTACAGATTTGAAAAAAGAATAAAAACAGATATTCAAAAGAACATAGACTATCGCCTTCGAATAATTTGCCCCATCAATCTCCCTTATCTCATCAATAAAATTCAAAGGATACGCCAGTACATACTCAATCTTCTGAAACTGCTCTTTAATACTCCATTTCCCCAACTCCGCCCTAACCTCTTTAACCATCCCGCGCAACCGAAAGCTCTGCTCCTCCGCACTAACATCACACTCCCGGATAACCGTCTCAATTAGCTCATCAACAACCACAACATTATACCCTAAACCAACCAAAATCCCCCTCATCGCATCAACACTATATCCATCCCTGTAACGGGAAACAACCCACTCCCGGAGCCTCTCATCACTCAAATCATCACCCATATCACACACCACCAGCAGCAGAATCAAAAAGAATATCCCCGCGAACCCCTGCCTTCCTCGCAAGATCAAAATAATTCAAAGTAATGAACTGCGCCCGGACAAACCCCATCCCTTTCGCAGTACTAAACACATCCTTCTCCTCACCCTCAATCTCCACATACAACCCAAACGGGAGCGTATCAAGACATACCTCCGTCTTCCCGAGAGCCCACATCTCCCGCACCTTCTCATACACAAGCGCCTTATGAAACCCAATCGCACACAATAACTCATGCGCCCCCTTAAAACAGCTCGCGCGCACCTCAAACTCACCCCTCCTCTTCATAACCCCTTTCATCGTCGGACCCTTAACAGTCAAAGTCACCCTCCTAAAAGACATATCATCCGCGCCCACCTCATCCCTTAACCGAAGCCCCATATCCTCTCTCCTCAACTCCCCCGCACCAGTATCATAAAGTATATTCCTCTCACGAACAGTCAAAACATGCTTCGCCTTAATCCTAACAAGCCTCTTCCTGACATCTGAAAACGAATCCACACAGACCTTCACCTCATTCTCAACAGCCATTCAGGTCCCCTCCATTCTTCCCATGCGAAACAAGAACCCCGACAAGCGTCTCAGGCGAAAATACCCCAATTTCCGTAACAATCTCATAAACATACTCTTTCGGCGTCACATCAAAAGCAGGATTAACCACCTTGGCACCGGTTAGCTCCCGCGCACCCGAAACCTCCGTGCGCCCCCTCTCCTCAATCGGCTCAGGAAACCCAAGCGCCGTCTTCGCATCATACTTATGCGTCCCGCACGCCACAATAAAAGGCACCTTATACGCACGAGCCTCAATCGCAATCTGGTAAGTGCCAATCTTATTCACCACATCCCCACCTGCAGTAACAGCATCCGCACCCACAAGCACCTTCGTAGCATCCTTCATAAGACTCGCCGACGCAGAATCAACACAATACACAACAGGTATCTTCTCAGCCAACAACTCTCTGGCAGTAATCTTCCCCTGCAAAAGCGGCCGCGTCTCCGTAACAATAACACTAAAATCCTTACCCTGCCTCTTCGCAAAGCGCAAAATCTCAACCACGCAATGGCTGTGGCAATGCGTCATAACAACATCACCATCCGAAATAAGGCGCGCACCATACTGCGCAATCTTATCAAGCATCTTCTTAGTCTCATAAATATAATGCCTGCAAACCAAAACAGCATACCTCCTCAACTCACCAACAGAAACCCTCTTGCGCGAAGCCACCTTAGAAACAATCAACTCCTGCCCGAACCGAAGCGCAGGCTCAGTAGGCCGAAGTCCCACTACCTCACGCGACACCATTCCCAACTCAGAAACAAACTCCCTTGAACTCTTCGCATGCGACCCCTGCGCAACAATCATCAAAATCCGCGCACCAGCCACAGCCACCTTCCTCGCGCCCTGTATCTTAATGGCTTTGATATCGCGCATAATCTTTCTGACCCTATCATCATTCGCAGTCGCACTCATAAACATCCTTTTGTCCAACAACATATTTATAACTTACAAAAAACACAATCCAAAAAAAGACAAAAAAACAGCAGGAAATCCACACCCCCAACACCGAAGCACACCCATACCCGCTACAAGTAACGGCTCTTGACTAGATAACTGGGAGGATGGGGG
>QMVA01000091.1 GCA_003660865.1 Candidatus Nanohalarchaeota archaeon
CCTGTATGAAAAATAGTCATCCAGCAACCCCGAAGGATCACTGGGGATCATTTGTTAATATTTGTGTTAGCATCTTTATATATTGTGATTCTATGTAGATGACATTCAGTCGTCAAATTACTCAACTTTGTTTTTAAAGCGCCCAATAGTAACTTTCTTCGATAATGCCATGCTTATTGTTATAGGCTCATCTCTTTGTGAGGAGCGCATAAACTACCAAAAACCCTATCGCGCTTGAATAAAACACACCAAGAGGCATACCTGTACCGAATAAAAGGACTTCTTTCATTATGGTTATGTGGGTATTTATGGGGAGCACACATGCGAGCGCCCGGACAAATCCGGGCATGAACTCAACAGGGAAGAATATGCCTGAAAGGAACATCAAGGGCAGTGCGAGTATAGTCAATCCAACAATAATTGACCTTTGTGTTGGATTGCCATATCATGGAACTTACGTTCCAGGCTTTTGAATAATATCGTCTTCAAAATAGTCAACAGATATTGATTTATATGAATTCAATGCGGTCTATAATTTGACGATTGACTATACCATAAGTGTTCAGTTGAGGGTAAATGGACTATGTTTGGGCAATGTTTAGATTGAGTAATGTTTAAACGCTAGTCAACTCTGTCAACTACATTCATAGAGTGATCCCCGATTCTTTCAAGATTGTGGAGTATGTCTGTGAATATTATTCCGGCTGCAGGGTTGCAGATTTTTCTTTTCAGGCGCACGATGTGGTTATGCTCGAAATCTTTCTCGTTTTTGTCGATGATGTTTTCAAGCATCTTGACTTTCTTGACCTTTTTTGCGTCTCTTGTCCTGACAGTCCAGATGGCAGTCTGGTAAATCAGAATGGAATTATCAAACATTATTGAAAGTTCTTCATGCGCTTTCTTTGTAAAACTTACGTTCTCATCTTTTATCTCTTTTGCAGATTCAACCAGGTTGATTGCGTGGTCTGCTATTCTCTCAAAATCTGTAATATTGTGATTGATTGCTGAGAGGCGGCGGGCATCTTGTTTTGTCAGCGGGCTTTGTGAAAGCTTTATAGAATAAGTGCCGATTGCCTGAAGCAGATTATCAACAACGTCCTCATGCCTGTAAACTCTTTTTATAAGGTCCTTTTTGTTGTCCAGAAGCACATTTTCTGAATCCTTTAGCATGTCAAATGAAATTTTCGCCATACGCATGGCTTCTTTTTCTACGCAGTCAAGGGCTACAGAGGGAATCCGGAGGTAATTGTTGTCGAGAAACTTGACGCCGCTGTCTATGATAATCTCTTTCCCGGGAATGATTTTTTTTGTCAGGACTATGAAAACAGGTATAAAGAAGAGGAATACTGTTGTACTCGTTACATTGAAAATCGTGTGCGCGTTTGCAATCTGTCTTGGTACGTCTGTTGCTGTCAGTGAAGATACATGGGTGAAGAGATTTATGAATGGCAGGAATAGCAGCACACCAGCTATGTTAAATAGTACATGGAGTATCGCTGCTCTTTTCGCTGATTTCGTGGCACCATACGATGCCAGCAAAGCAGTGATGCATGTGCCGATGTTTGCACCCATGATGAGCGGTATGGCTGCGCTCAGACCAATCACGTCTTCCTGCGCCATTGCAATAATGATTGCTGTTGTTGCGCTTGAACTTTGTATGAGGCCTGTGAATATGGCGCTTGCAAGAATACCAAGTAAGGGGGTCTTAGCAAAGTCTGCAAGTATACTAATAAAGTACTCTGATTCTTTCAGTGGAGCAACACCGTCCTTCATAATATCCATTCCAAGGAACAATAACCCGAATCCAAGCAAGATCTGACCGGCATAAGAATCATTTTTTGGCTTCATAAAGTAAACAAGGGCACCAATCGCGATTATCGGGAGTGCAAATTTGCCTATGGGAAATGCGACTAACTGTGCGGTTACGGTTGTACCGACATTTGCGCCAAAGATGATGCCTGCTGACTGCTTAAGGGTCATAATCCCTGAATTGATCAGGGATATCACGACAACTGTTGTAATGCTTGAGCTCTGGATGATGCCGGTTACTGTGCAGCCGACAAAAGCTCCTTTCAGGGGCGTGTCAGTAAACTTCTTCAGGAGGTTCTTGATGCGATTGCCTGCTGCTTTCTGCATACCGCCTGATAGAAGAGAGAGACTATAGAGAAATAAGCCCAGTCCGCCGAATAAGCCGAATAGCACAGTTATGTAGTCCGTAGTATCACGCATAATAGTTTGTGGAGTTGCAACCAATAGCAAAATTTTGACGGGGTTGATTAGTGTCTTAGGCCGCACAAAATATGGATATCTGAAAAATCCTGTGCAGCACAGATATCCTACAATTTCTGCAAAGCAGATGCATTTAAACCAGTGAAATCTAAAATGTACTTAAAAGTTTCGGATTCACTATAACTTCTCTAAATATATCTTATGGAATATTTATATATCTTATAGGTGCCATAAATGTATTTTGTCTTATTCAATACCTACATATATAAAAATAATCACATAATGAAAAAGTGATACTATGAGCGAATATCCTATGATGTGCGGTCTTGAGACTCATGTGCAGTTGCCGTCAAAGACGAAGGTGTTCTGCGGGTGCGAGAACCCGGTAAATTTAAAGGATGAGGCAGCACCGAATAGTCTCACATGTCCTACGTGCCTTGGAATGCCTGGCTCGAAGCCGCGCATGAATGAAACTGTTGTCCGGCTCGCGTTGAGAGTAGCGCTTGCACTGGACTGCAAAGTTGCGGAGGATATGTTTTTTTCGAGAAAAACCTATTTTTATCCTGATATGAGCAAAAACTTTCAGGTCACCCAGTTTGAAGTTCCGCTTGCAGTTGAGGGATCTATTGATATTGATACGGGGGATAGAAAGAAAAAAATCCGCATACGAAGAATCCACATTGAAGAGGATCCAGCCAAACTCGTTCACGAAGCCAATAATACTTTGGTAGATTACAATAGGTCAGGTATCCCTCTCATCGAGATTGTGACAGAGCCGGATTTTACGAGCCCAAAAGAGGCAAGGACATATTTGTTCAAGCTGGCGCGGATACTTGAATATCTTGGTATCTATGATCCGGGTTCGATGGCGTCCATTAAGACGGATGCGAATCTTTCTATAATGGGTGGTGAGCGCGCAGAAGTCAAAAATATCACGGGTACTAAGGAAATTGAGCGCGCTTTGAGTTATGAGTACATGCGCCAGAAAAATATGTATAAACGGGGTTCAAAAATAGTGCAGGAAACGCGCAGATGGCTGCCTGAAACAGGCATTACGAAACTCATGCGAACAAAAGAAACTGAGGCAGATTATGGCTATATATTTGAACCTGACCTTACGGAAATAACTATAAATGAAGCAGAAAGGAATGAGGCAAAAAAGCAAATACCTGAACTCCCGGATGAAAAAAAGGCGCGATTTGTGAAGCAATACAAGATCAGCCCGAAAGCTGCGGAAGGAATAACATCTGAACCCCTGCTGGCAGACCTTTTCGAAAACGTTGCCAAAAAAGTAAAAACAGATATTGCCGCTTCATGGATTGCCGGACCACTCCTGAAAACCCTCAACTACAGCAATCTAACATATAAAACGTCGGGACTCAGGGAGAAATGGATTATAGATATTCTGCTTGATTTTCAGACGGGAAAGTACTCTGATCTTACGGCAGAGAGGATACTGCGCAAGATGGTTGATGACAAGCGCGATCATTTATCGATTGCAAAAAAGTACGGATTCTCTGTGATTGATAATGAACTTGACCTTGGAAGAATATTGGATGGGATAATTGAGTCTAATGATAAGGCAGTGAATGATTACAGGAATGGGGATGAGAAAGTGCTTAATTATCTTGTCGGGCAGATCATGAGAGAGACAAAGGGCGCAGTTGATGCAAAGACTGCAAGGGAGAAGCTCATAAAAATCATGAAATCTTTGTGATGTTGGAGGATTTCAAGCTTTTTTATATGGTATAGATATATACGATGAAAAATCATGAAATCTTTGTGATGTTGGAGGATTTCAAGCTTTTTATTGCATGGTATGGTTTATGAGGTAATAAAAAACCTTAAATAATTCACGGTATATTCTTAACTTGGACCCGTAACTCAGTGGATTAGAGTGCTTGGCTTCGGACCAAGCTGTCGGGGGTTCGAAACCGGGATATGTAGGAGTAAATGTATTTCGGCGCAAGTCCCTCCGGGTTCGCCATATTTCCTTTTAGACAAAAACGGACGGCGGTTACGATACCTTAAAACATATATAAATAACCCCCCTATATATTACTGGTGCCCAAATGACATCTAAGATCGTATTCGCAGTAGTTATCCTTTCACTTCTACTTACTCCTGCTTCTGCATATTCTGAAGAGCCATACACAATAAACATCCACTCAGACAGGGACGCGATACTTGCAGGCCAGAAAATAACATATACTACAACCATTACAAACAATCTCAATTATACGGATACAGTAGAGTTGTCAATTACTGGGGATCCCCAGACTACATGGGTTACACTGAATGACTATTCTATAAAACTGAACCAGAGCGAGACGAAGGAATTTAAATTCTATATCAGTCCCCCGTTTGATACACCTGTAAGCAGATATCTTTTTCGCCTCAAAGCAATATCAAAAAACAATACGGAAGACTGTGTCTCAAAAGACATTAACATGTATGTGATTGAAGTTTCAAAGATAGACCTTACAATTTTTGCGACAGACAAAGACTATTACCTTGTCGGCGAAAAGGTGACACTGACTACTGCTGTCAAAAACCAAGGAACCGGAAAATCACGAAATGCTACATTAAATGTAGAGCTAACGGGTCTTTCCAGAGACCAGAAAACAGTAGATATTCCATCTCTTGAAGTGGATCAGGAATACATGGAAAATATAGAGTATGTGTTTGACAGGCATATGGACAAGGGAATCTATGAGCTTACAGGCGCTCTTCTTGATGGAAGCGGTGTAGATATCAAAACTCAGACAGTCCAGTTTGAGATAGAAAAAAGGGCTATAATCAAGCAGAAAAGAGATGAAACGTCGACAATACTTGAAAAGACAATAACTGTGCAGGCAACAAACAATGGAAATGATAGAGGGACAACACAGATTATAGAAGATATGTCAAAGATACCACAGATTATTGAATTTGACAAAGAGCCGCAGGAACAGATTATTGGGGGAGATGCAAAATATACCTGGACGTGCGATCTGGAGCCGCTCCAGACATGTACAGTGACATACAAAATAAAGTACTGGGTATATTTTGTGATGGCCATTGTCATAATTGCTTTAATTTTTGCGGTACTAAACATAATGGAAAGACCTCTTATTACAAAGAAATGTGAAAAAGGCAGGATGCGTACTGTCACTATAGAAATAAGGAACAGGGGTAGGCGACTTATGGATGATGTAATGGTTCAGGATCTGGTTCCGACAATGTTCAATGTCGCAGAGAGCAGTACTACGATAAAGCCAGCGTCAATAAAACGCAAAAAGAACGGAACCCTGCTTGTATGGAAGCTTGGTAAAGTGGCATCAAATGATGAGCGGATAATATCATATAAAATCAAGCCAATACTTGATGTTGAGGGGAAAGTAAAGCTGCCAAGAGCAAAAATAATCGCAAGGAGTTCAAGTGGTGTGAAGTATAAGAGCAGGTCACAAAGTGTAAAAATTGACTGATTTTTCTTGAAAGATGGAATCTATGCACAAAATATAAAAACTTAACCCGTAAATATACACTACCCATTACTAATTATATCCCGTTGTAACTCAATTGGTAGAGTGCTCGGCTGTAGACAAGTACCTTTCGGTGCTTTGGATTAGCAGGCATTCATATAATGTGCGTGAAATTCTAAAAAACGCAGCTACCGAGTTGTTCCCGGTTCAAGTCCGGGCGACGGGACTCTTTTGATTATTCAAGTTCTTGTCAGGGTAAGTACCTACGTAGTGCGGCTCTCTCTCTTTCGGTTCGCAGAATCTGCTTTTTGTACCATCTCAGGTATTGTTCTATATCTTTCTGCTGATTCGGGCATACAAATTTCTTCAGCAATTTCTGCTGCTTTATGGTATTTTCTCATCCACTCAAATACATGGACTTTTCTTTTTAAGAGAGCAGCAGGATTTTCCGCTGCTTTGAACCAATCAAAGTTATTATAGTTGAA
>QMVA01000092.1 GCA_003660865.1 Candidatus Nanohalarchaeota archaeon
ATAGTTAATTCGTTATTGAATAGTAAATAATATGTATGGGGATTTACATGGATGCTGTGATGTGTTTTTTGTGGGCGGTTCTTGGAATTCTTGCGTTTATCGCGTGCTTAAGGAATCAGGGTGCGCTCTATATCTATCTGGCGTCGGGGTTTTTAGCAGCGGCGTTTATGGCGTTTTTTGGTGGAAGTTTCTTGTTTCAGATAGTTTTGGGGATACTGGTGATTATTACTGCAATGATATTTGGTGAGGCAGGAGTTCATGCTTATTTTTTTGTGTTTCTTGCTATTGATATTTTATTTATTTTGGTGTATTTTCTGTTTTTTAGAGTGTAATGCCTGAGTTATATGAAGTTTCTGAATGAAGCCTCGCGGAATAAAATAGTTTCTGATATAAAAATCGAGCAAGATATAAATGTGTTAGCATATAGAATGTATAGTTATAGTGTGTGGCATGACTTGTCGTGCGACTTATTCTGGGAGATTGGGCAAAATCGGTGTTGGTTTATGCTAAATGAGGTGCTGGTTTGAGTTCGATGGATGCGAAAAGGAAGGTGCAGGCGCTTGCGGATACGGCTGCTTATGTTGCGCAGGCTATTGAAAAGGAGAGTGGGCATATCAAGATTGTGAGTCATTTTGATGCTGACGGGATTTGCGCAGGAGCTATTATTTATAAGACGCTTGAGTATCTTTCAAAGGATTTTGAGATATCTTTTGTGAAGCAGCTTGGGAAGGAGGAAATTGTTGAGATAGCACGTGAGAAGTACACTATGCTGATATTTCTGGATGTCGGTTCAGGGCAGCTGGCACTGATTAGAGAGCATATCCATGTTCCTGTTGTGGTGGTGGATCATCATCCGCCTGAGGAGTGTAGGTGGGATAAATTATTTCATCTTAATCCGCATCATGCGGGGATTGACGGGGCGAATGAGATTAGCGGCGCGGGGGTTGCTTATGTGCTTGCAAGGAGCCTGTCTGCGCAGTCGAAGAGCCTGATTGACCTTGCGATTGTAGGGGCTGCAGGGGATATGCAGTGCCCTAAGGGGATATTTTGTGGTGTGAACCTGCTTCTTTTGGAGGATGCTGAGTATACAGGGGCTATCAGGTGTGAGAAGGGGCTGAAGCTTTTTGGCAGATATACGAGGCCGGTCCACAAGGCGATTGAGTATTGCACTGAGCCGTTTATTGAGAATGTTTCGGGAAATGAGTCAGGTGCAGTGCAGTTTCTTTCTGAGCTAGGTATCAATGTTGTGGATAAGAAGGGGAAGTGGAGGAAGTTGTGTGACCTGACGGCTGATGAGGAGAAGAAGCTTTCTACGGTGCTTGTTGTTGAGTATGTGGCATGCGGGGGGAGGGCTGATGAGCTTATTGGTACTATCTATAAACTGAAGAATGATTATGATGTCATGGAGTTTTCGAGTGTGCTTAATGCGTGCGGAAGACTGGAGAAGCCTCTTTTGGGGGTTAAGATGTGCCTTGGGGCATGCGAGGGCTCTGAGGATGTTCTTTTGGAGTATCGCAGAAAGATTGCCAAGGCTGTCACTTGTGCCAGAAGGATGCGAAAGAGTTTCATTGTTACTGATAAGGTGACTTATGTTATGGGGGGCTCAAGTATTGATGAGAATGTTATCGGTACTGTGATTTCGATTCTTTTGAAGAGGGATATTAAGACACAGGTTGCTGTGGGGTTTGGATGCGTGAAGGGAGAGAAGTGGGTTAAGGTCTCTCTTAGGGCTAAGTCGAGGGGGGTGGATCTGGGGGATGCTGCTCATAAGGTTGCGGCACAGATTGGATGCGGGGCTTATGGGGGAGGACATAGTGGTGCTGCGGGGGGGAGGATTCCGAAAGGGTCTGAGATGAGGTTTGTTGAGCTTTTTGATGGGTTTCTTTGAGTTGCTGGTTGTATAGACACGTACTACTTGTCAATAATAATATAAAGTTACACATTTATTTAAATTGTGGTGAGTGAATGTGAAATATCTGAATTTTGTGCAAAAACCTTCTGTAGAAGATGGAAATGTGACTATAACGGGTACGATTGGTGACCCTTGCTATATTCACCGTCATGATGAAGATGTGATAGTAACAATAGGAACTGGTACGGAATATAAATTCTGTTTGGGGTCGGGAGATAATAAGGAGTGTTATGGTAATGAAGAATTTGAAGGAGTTCTTGATGAGGAAAATGTGATGTATGATGAGGAGGTTGTGAAGGATTTATTCGGGATAATGCAGGTAGTAAAATGCGCGATTGAGGGGCATTATAGAGAGATCACGTCTTATTTGAAAGGCAAAGATGATGCTGTGGCTGTGCTATGTGGGTTAGATGAAGATATTCTTGGCAAAATTAAAGTAGATAGGGAGTTGATTGTTCAAGGTTGCGGTTGCACTGCTACATCAGAGGGAAAGAACTTTCCTGAATTCGAACAATTGATTAAAGAAATGTTTTATTTGAATAAAGCAAAACTGTAGTTTGTGAAGAATGTTCGGGTTTTGTGTGGGATGTCGTGAGAACATTTATAAAATTAATCCTTAATATTTAGTCAGTGAATCTCGGTATGTTTGTGCTTATGCACAGGATATGAGTATAATTCCAAGTTCTTGGAGTTTTTGTTTATAGTTAAATAGAGAAAAGGTGTTTTTATCGCTAGACAGACAACACAGACAACGGATAGAAAAGCAAGCAAGATGAAGAGGGACAGTTGGTCCAAGAAGAAGTGGTATGCTATTATGGCGCCGGAGTTTCTTGGAGGCAAGCAGGTTGCAGATACTCTTGCTTTGAAGGAAAATGTTCTTATCGGAAGGGTTATTGTTCTTCCTCTGAGTGAGTTTACAGGTAGTTTCAGGGATTTTAAGATCAAGGTTAAGTTGAGAATCAAGGATGTCAAGGGGACTGAGGCACATACGGAGTATGTCGGTCAGGAGATGCTCCGGGACCAGATTTTGAGGACTATCAGGAGATGGTCTTCAAGGGTTGATTCTATTGATGATATAAAGCTGAAAGATGATTCACAGTTCAGGATTAAGAGTCTGACTGTTACCAGGAGAAGGGTTAATTCTTCTGTGAAGTGTGATATCCGTCATGCGGTTTCTTTAGGGATTAAGGATTATGTGGCTGCAAGGGCTACTGAGCAGATGGTTGAGGATGTTAATTCTTCGAAAATGCAGAAGATTATCAGCAATAATGTGAAGAAGATTTATCCTGTCAGGACTGTTGAGGTCCGGATGATCCAGAAGGTTTAGGGTTTTTGGACGGGTACTTGTTTGCGGTTTTATCTGAAAGGTATTGGGCGCTTCGGTTGTTCATTGTGTTTTTTTGATTGTTTCTATTGTTTTTTTCGTTAATTTGTTGTTGAGAGTACAGAAGTTCATTAATTTTGAGAAAGAGTTATAATATTGTAGTAGTGACATCGTTCTAAATATTACCGCCATATAAGAAGTGAGTTGAAATGCCTTTATCAGAAGTAACTATATTCCCGACAACAAAGTGCAATCTCGGTTGTAAACATTGCGGAATAGATAGGAATGTAAAAAATGAAACAATGGATGATGGCCTATTGGAACGCCTACTAAATGATTTATGTGATACAGATGCAGGTATTGTAATTACGGGTGGTGAACCATTACAAGAGAGATACGCATATCGATTAATTGATTGTTTGTGTAATTCAGGAATTGGGAAGGAAAATTATGTGGTAATTGGCACTAATGCTTCGTGGGCAGGATGTTATGATGATGCAAAACAGATGATTGGGCAATTAGAAGATGCGAATGTTTCGGGATTGGGTATAGGTACTGACGTATTTCACAGAGAGTTTGTACCGCTGGAAAGTGTAGCAAATGCCATAAATGCCTGTCTGGATAGCTCTATAGATGTATCTGTTCATGTAAGTAGTTTTAATTCTACAGTTAAAGAAGATACAAAAGCAATTTATAGGTTAGCAGAACTAGTAGGAAAAGAAGTGGCAACTATAAAGTATAATCCTTTCGACAATAGCACTATTCTGGAATTAATGGAACCTCCAAAAAGATACAAGATACCTTTTCTTGGTAAATTATTTAATAGAGATAAAACAGACCTCAAATATAATAGGGGGGTAGACTATGTGCTTGGTGAACCCGGACAGAATTCTTTTTTGGCTGGTTCTCCTCTTGATTCTGAGAGTATAAGAATACACCACAAGCATGGTGTGTTTGAAGGTAATGCCAAGAGAAATTTGAAAGAGAAGGACTTACTTTTGAAAAGACGTAGAATTGCTCCAACAAAAGAATTTTTATATCAGTTGCCTGATGGTTCTGTATGTGAAAATGAAGGAGTGGTAGTGGTTATGCCGGATGGAAGTCTTTTACCCTGCTGTAATTTTCCGATGATTAACTCGTATAAAGAAATTAATTTAGGTAAATATCCTGAAACAGACTTAGAATCGTTTGAAGAAAGCTTGGGATTAAATTCTCTTTCCTGCATATATTCTGGAAGATGGAAAGAACTTTATGAGATTATAGAGAGCAATGGTCTTGGGAAGGATACGTATCTTTATTATTCTATGATTGGAAAAACAGGTATTATTGAGCCGCCATGCGAGATGTGTACTGAACTTCATAAAAGATATTTTGTGTGAATCTTTGACTTATGAGTTGCTTAGTCACACTTAAGATATTTATAGGCTGGTGACCTTAATGTCAGGTATGAAGCAGGTTTTTGATGAGGTTATCAGGAAGGTTAAGCCGAACATGGCGGAAGTGCAGGTGTCTTTTGAGCTGTTTTCGCGCATAGCGTCTTTTGTCAAAGATGAGTATGGGCTTTCGGCTAAGCTTATGGGATCTGTCGCCAAGGATACTTTTCTAACTGGTGATAAGGATCTGGATATTTTTGTGTTTTTTCCTGTGTCTGTTTCGCGCGAGGATCTTGAGCGCAAGGGGCTTGAGATCGGGAAGGCGGTTTTTGAGAAGTTCGGGTGCAGGGATTATGTTGTTTCGTATGCTGAGCATCCTTATACTAAGGGAGTAATTGATAGGTATGAGGTTGAGGTTGTGCCTGCGTATAGTATCAGGAGCACGAAGAATCTTAGGAGTGCTGTTGACAGGACGCCTTTTCATACTAAGTATGTTCTTTCTAATCTTAAGAGGAATGATGAGGTTCGTGTGCTTAAGAAGTTTTTGAAGGGGATTGGATGTTATGGGTCTGATCTTAAGACTGAGGGGTTTTCAGGGTATCTGTGCGAGATTTTGGTTATTCATTATGGTAGTTTTTTGAAGGTTATTGAGGGGGCGCAGGATTGGAAGTACCAGCAGATTATTGATGCTTCGGGGTTTTATTCTTCGCGCAGTTATAAGACGGTTGCGAGGATGTTTAAGGACCAGCCGCTGATTGTTGTTGATCCTGTTGATAAAAACAGGAATGTTGCTGCTGTGCTTTCGCTTCAGAAGTTGTCGCGGTTTATTGTGTGTGCGAGGAAGTTTTCTGTGAAGCCGGAGCTTAAGTATTTTTTTCCACGGAAGAGGAGGATTGATGGTCTTTCGATTGTCAGGGCGTATGAGGATAAGGGGGTTCGGATTTATGCTGTTGTTTTTGAGAGGCCCGCGGATGTTATTGAGGATGTTTTGTACCCACAGCTTCGTAAGATGCTTTTGAATTTTGTGGGGTTTCTCGGGCGTAATGATTTTGTGTGCGTTGATTCGTGGGTGTTTGGTGATGATGAGTGCGGGGTTGGGTTTAAGGTTGCGAATGTGAATGTTTCCAAGTATAAGGTTGTTTGCGGGCCTTCTGTTTTTAACCAGGTCAAGCATCAGGAGGGGTTCATTAAGATGCATAAGAACAGGAAGGTGTGGCTTAAGGATGACCGGTATGTGGCTGAGGTTGAGCGGGAGTGTCTTTTGATTGATGATTGTGTCAAGTTGTTTTTCGGGGGGAGTAAGGATGATGTTAAGGGGCGCGGTGTGCCTGCAAATATTGCGGATGGGATTTGTGCTGGGTTTCGGGTTCTTAAGGGGAAGCAGGTTTTGAAGGTTAAGTCGCGTGAGTTCTGGGATGGAGTTGAGAACAGAATTTAAAATAGTTGATGATATTGAAGTTTGTTTGTGTGCTTTCTGGTGAATGTGTTGAGTTGTCTCTTGCTGAGCTTCGCGCTTA
>QMVA01000093.1 GCA_003660865.1 Candidatus Nanohalarchaeota archaeon
AACGTAATCAGGAAATCATCATTCATTTTTTCCCATCACCTTCAATATCCAAAATAATCCTTACTCTTTCTTCAAGAATCTTCTTTTCAGGAAGATAGAGCTTGTACTTGGAAGCAAAAATCTGTTTGTTTCCTTCAGGCAAGGTATATTTTACGATTGCATCCTTCTTGTCAGCACAAAGTAAAATACCTACGGTGAGATTCTCATCCTCCTGCTTAATTTTCCTGTCATAATAATGGACATACATTCGTAGTTGACCCAGATCTTTATGAGTTAGCTTGCCGATTTTCAACTCAACAATCACAAAACATCTTAGCAACCTGTTATAGAAAACCAAATCAATGTAAAAATGTTCGTCTTCCAGTGTTATTCGCTGTTGCCTTGAAACAAAAGCGAAACCCTTCCCAAGCTCCAGCAAAAATTTCTGTAGGTTGTCAATAATTTTCTGTTCCAATTGGGTCTCTGTATATCTTACTGACTCTTCCAGCCCGAGAAACTCAAGAACATAAGGGTTCTTGATTAGATCTTCTGCCCTTTCAATCAGATGTCCCTTTTTTGCCAGTTCTAAGACTCCTTTTTTATCCCTGCTCAGGGCAATCCTTTCAAACAGTATAGAATTAACCTGCCTGTCCAACTCGCTGACACTCCAATTTTCTTTCTCAACTTCTATTGTATAGAAATCTCTTGCCAATTTATTATCCAATCGTATGATTAGACAGTAATGGCTCCATGATAATTTCCGCGACAGTGTCTCGGATTTTGAAAAAAGCAGATAAAACTTTCTCATTTTCTCTAGATTATCCATTGAAAACCCACGACCATATTTTCCAGTTAAATCACAGGACAAATTATCCAATAACCTGCTCCCGTATTCTGCTCTTTCTTCTCCTCTCTGCTCAAATTCAACAATACTTCTTCCGATTTGCCAGTAAGTTTTGACAAGAATCTGGTTTACTTCTGTGTAAACTCTTTGTCTTGCATCCTCCAGAAGAACACTGATAGAAGAGATAAGAGAAGTATAGCCCTTATTTCGCTCTTCATTTTCAATAAGATTCTTCTTTTTTTCATTCATATTATAACCCAATCATAATATAACTATCCAATTAACAAACACAACCTATCTCACAAAAAAAGCATCCTCACAGAACAACATACATATTCACCCAAAATACCTCCTGCGAACAGCTCCCGACAGAGCAACCCCCGCAGGAATCAGCATCAGCCCGACAACAATCACCCCTGACCCAAAATAATACATATTACTCGACAAAAGAAGCGGCATCCCAACAAGCGTAGCATCAATCACATAATGTGCAATCAACACCGTCAAAATATCATACTTCACAAACATATACCCAAAAATCACCCCTGCAATCGTAAGTTCAATCCCGCGCACATACACAGGAAAAACAGCATACGTAGAATGTCCAAGCGCCCAGATAATCGCCGGAACAAGAATCGCAACAGACATCGATTTAGTATACTTCTTAGTAAGTGGAATAGCAAAAAACCTGAACAGAAACTCCTCACTCACAGCCGCAAGCACCCCCACAGTCAAAGGATAAATAAACGGCAAAAACGTATTCAGCATATTCGAATACCCTGCACCTGTAGGAAGCCAAATATCAAAATAATTCCTCCCCACAAGATAAAACAAAGTAACATACCCCAGAAAGAAGAACCCCAAAGCATAACCTCTGATAGACGAATAAGCAAACTCGCGGCTATTGGCCTTCCTAAAGAAACTCGTGATGCACGAATTCTTCTTCAAAAGCACCTTCCTCGAAAGCGCCTCACCGCTAACCCCGCTAATCGCAATAATCACCATATAGACAATCGCCCCAGTCACCGTAGTGATAAAAAGCGTAGTAAGAAACACACTCTTAGCAATAGTCGTCGGGTAATTCGAAAAAACCAGCGGCAGAGAATTAATCATATCAAGAACCACAAGCACACCCACAATCCCCGCAATCCACACAGCAAACTTAATCCTCGTATAATTCTTCTTATACATCACAACAAAAACCCCAAAAGACAAAATCACAAGAATGACCATAAAAACAAAACTAAAAAGACTAAGAACAACACCATAAGACCTCTCATTCTGATAATCCCTCCCGAAACTTTCAGGAACATAAAGATACTTCTTATAATAACCCACATAATCCCCATAAACAGAGACATCCACCCTGTAAGTCGCATTAACAAAAGAACAATTCTTTTTCTCCCACTTAAAATCATGATCTTGCCTGTTTTTCCTCTCCTCAGACGAAGTAAGAATTATATCAAACTGTGAAACATCAACATCCATCTTTGAAAGAAACTCAAGAGCAATCATCTTCGCCTCATCTTGGCTGATACTTGCACCCTCATGCTCATCAAGTAACTGCTGCGAAAAACCAATAATACTTCCATCCGCGGGACTCACAAGCACCGTATACTCCGTCTTCTCAAGCGGCATAAAAAACCTGCTCCTGAAAAACCACAATTCAACATCATTCCTCATAACATCATTAGCCCTCTCAATACCCATCTCCTTCTGAAGATAAACAACGGCCTCGGAAAAAGAATCAAAACGCACAGCACTCTCGTATCCATCGAGACTGAAATTACCGGAAACAAGAAAACTCCGGGACATCTCAAGCGCATCAGTATTAGTAATCCCCATATCAATAGATGCCTCAGGAAACGCAGAAGAATAAAACATCACAAAAATAAGAAGCCCGGCAAATCCAACACCAATAAACCCCAGATGTTCAGACAAATTACCTTTCATAAAAAAACCTATATACATTAATCACAATACTTCACAAAATAAAAAGAACACAATAACTTATATACTTTACCAAAAAGAAACAAAAAAAGTGAGGAGGACATCCCCTCACTCAAACCAGAAAACTCACTTACGCTTAAGCTCCTTCGCATAAGCCACAAGCGTATCCTTCACTCCATACCTAAACGCGATAACAATCGCAGCAGCCCACGCAGCCGGAGCCAGGAACGTATATATTATCGTAGTATCAATCAAAAACTGGTCCATTGCAAGAATCGCTATAATCAGGAACATAAACGCCCTGACAGCAAGCAGCACCTGTTTTCCACCCTCGATATTCATACCCTTTACAACAGAATCAATCCAGTCAGCCAGGACATCAACAACAATAAGGCCGCCGATTAATATTACAATACCTGAAAATAAATTAGGCAGATACAAAACAATCTGTCCAATCATATTAGACACCATAGACATATTAAGCACATCCACAGCAGCCATTATGAATATCAGGTACACAAACCACCTTATGATGGCATCCATAAACCCGACAACACTCATCTTCGTAGTTTTAATAATATTTCCAATTGGCGTCTTCTCAATCGCATCATCCACACCAATCTTATCAAGTACTTTTGCTCCCACATTGCCGACAATTTTCCCGGTAACAAATCCTAAAAACACAATCACAAGAGCCCCGATAATCTGCGGCATATAGCTCGCAACACGTCCAATAGATGCATTAAAACTTGCATAAATCGTATCCAAAACCATTCCTAACCACCTCCATGGCAAATAAATATATATAGATATATAAACTGCAATCGCAAATTAATAAATTTATGGAATCCCCCCTCACTATGCCCAAAAACATGCGCATCCCGTCACTAAAAGAGCGTATCTGGTTCTACGCCCACTCATTCAGCAAAGACGAATCAAAAGACTTCACAAACACATACAACCCTCCAGTTTACGCCATAGACATAGGCAACGAATCCAGCATCTACAAACCCGCTTTTAAAAAATACATAAACAAGCTCCTGTATCTCTCAACCCCGGAAAACATCACCCAAAAATTAATCAAATACGCCCCCGAAGACGTATATTACTCAAGAAACATAACAAAAGACCCCTCACTTTGCCGCACCTGCAAAAAGCGCAGCATCTCATGTCCAGCCTGCCCGAACTTCAAAGGGCAGGAAATGGCATTCGACATAGACCCTGAAAACATAGAATGCAAAAAATGCAGACCAGACAAAAACAACAGCATCTACAGCTTCTGCACCCACCAGTTAGAAGATTCAAAATCAAAGACAATACAACTATACGAGCACCTCAAAAAACAAAAAAACTACACAGACATGAGAATCGTATATTCCGGCCGCGGCTACCACATACACATACTGGACCGCGACACATACACAACCCCTGTGAAAGACCGAAAAAAGCTCGCAGACGAACTGAAAAAAAAAGGATACCCGATAGACACATGGGTAACATCAGGCCGCATCGACCTCATAAGGCTCCCGGGCTCACTTCACGGTCTGGTAAACCGAATAGTAAAAGAAATACCAATAAAAGAACTAGACAGATTCGATCCCCTGTACTCAAAAAAAGTAATTCCCGATTACGAAAAAGCACCTACTCATTAACGCGCTCTTTATCATAATACTTCTTCTTTTCGTTTTTCTTTTCTGTGGAATCGCCCATAAGCTCACCTCAACAGGATATACGATAAATATAATGTCAATCCAATCTATATAAGTTTTGCCTGCCTTGTCTGGTCATCTGCGCACAAAAACCCGGAAACATTCCGAAAATGCATTTTAACAAACTCATTCATCACCCTCTTCTCCCTCTTAAGCCGTATAAGCCCCCATTTGACATGCGTACTCCCCTTAGGCACCTCAAACCCTCCCCTCATCGAAAGAGAATCCATCTGCAAAAGTCCCCTGTACCGTGCAACAACCGACGCCGCAGCAATCTCAATATACTTAGACTCCCCCTTCTCAAGAGATTTGCACCCACGAACCCGACATCCTGGGTACTGGTCAATAACACAATCCTCCGCATTGCCAATCAACCCAACCGCCTCTTCATACATGACATTAAGCATCCGCGTAACAGACATGTACTGCAAATACAACCGATTATAATCAACATGATATACCTCAACAACTGCCACATTATCATGCCCAAGCACCCGAAGCACCTGCGCCCCCATCTTCCTTATTTTCGCATCCGCTATCTTCTTCGAATCCGAAACACCCAAAGAAAAAAGCTGCCCCCGAATCTTCGCATCTGCCCTGACGCAGCACACAACAAGCCCTCCGAAAGTATCCCCCTTGAGACACTCATCCCCGCCGATTCTAACAACAGCCGAACCATCAATCTTCATCTTTTCTTTCACAGAAACATCGCCAAAAACAATCCTCTCAACCTCAGAAACAACATTATCCTTCCCCTGTATAACAACCTTCCCTGACTTATAAAGAACAACTGCGCACCCGCCAGCCAACCTGCGCGTCTCATACTCACTCTTTCTAGGAGCATCGCTAAACCCGTACTCAAGAAGCGCATCAAGCGCAGAAGAATCATTCAATACCCTGGAAACACAGCCCATACTCAATTAATTGACTCAATCACTTATATATGTAAGCGCAAAAAAAAACACAAGAACAAATCTACTGCAAAATACCACTACATAGCCCCATGCTTTACCCCGTCAGTCAGCGGCTTGCAGACAATCTCCCTGACAGCAAAATCAAAAAACTCACTGGAATACGCAGGCTTCACAACCATCACAGTATCAGCCCCTCTCCCAGTCCCTGCAATGCACAAAACATACTCATCAGGCGAAACACACCCCGCATCCGCAGCCATAACCGTAACTTCAATCCCGACCTTAAAACCCTCGCAAGCAATCCTCAACCCGTCAGCCAAAACCTGCACAGGACCCGCAGTATCCCACCTCTCTTTAACTGCCCGCTCAACACCACTAAGAGCCAAAACACCCTGCACATACCTGGCACCCGACTTCTCAAAATCTTTCTTATTATCCTCCAATTCAGGAGAACCAGAATACTTTGAACCCGCACTAAGGCCAACTGGGATAACCTGTATATCTGTATCCTCAAGCGCCCTGACGACCTTCAACCCCGTATCACCAGAAGAACTAGCAACCACAACTTTACTAATATCTCCTTCTTTGCATCTCTCAACAGCCAGAGCAACCGCTTTATTCGTATTCTCTACTCCTGCTTTTTTAAAATACACAATTTCCCTGATATCAAAATCATTCATACTAAACACTATAATCTCAGTTTTAAATCTTTAATGCC
>QMVA01000094.1 GCA_003660865.1 Candidatus Nanohalarchaeota archaeon
ACCAACTCCAAGCGAGAACAACATTATACAAAGTATCAATACTCTTTCGCTTGTTTTCTTATGAGCAAAAAAGGTTCCTGTTCTGCGATTAAAGATTTTGTTGCATCCTTTGCATTTGAATTTCCCTTTTTGGAGTTCTGGCATATCACACAATCTATTCGACCGCAATGAGGACAAGGGATTTGTTGTATTCGCTATTTGGGACCCCGTCTTTTAGGCGGTGACATGATATTACTTCGTTAGAACGCGGTTATATAATTAACGACCACTGTCAGGGTGAGTACCCAAAATAATACTTCGTTGTTGCAATCCACATATTAGACTTTCCTCTGATTGTTTTGAGAATAAGAAGAGTCTCCTCTGCATTGTCAATATACTCCTTTGAAAGATTGTCATTTGGCTCTATCAACTCAATACTATTCCTCTTGGCTTTACACCACCTCATCTTTTCATAATCAGCCACTTCACCACCCCCTCCGTCCCCTGTACTATCAAATGCTTCTTTAAAATCTCCTCTTTCAAAGCAGGACTCACACACCCAAGAGAGGAAACATTTACAAGATGTATTTTCCGGTTAATTTTTTCAGCAAAATCATCAACCACTTTTTCAATCCCTGATTTGCCGCAAACAAGCAAATCAATATCATTTACACTTTTTATATCATGCACAGCAGAACCGAATATCACTGCCGTATTCATCCAGAAAAGATTCAAATTAAGAAACAACACCATCTCTTTCAGGATAAGATACCTCTCAGACACAGCAATTATCTTACTATTTTCACATATAGAAAGATAATGAACAATAAGCGGATTGTCGAAATTCAGGGAATAAATTGTGAGCCTCCCTTTAATACTCTTTTTCAGAACCCCTCTTTTTTCCAGATCATTTAGATGTTGCCTAACTGTCGGATGTGGTTGTTTAATCTCCCTTGAAATATCCGCAAGATGCAACCCGAAAAAAGGCCTGCTCAAAAAAGGCTCTAAAACCGACAACATCGTTATTTTTCGAACCATAACGTTATATTAGTAACAATAACTATTTATCTCTTTTGTACCATGCACTAAACCCTGCTGACAAGCAACTTCAAAACAGCATCCCACATAACACCTTTCGGCGCCTTCTTCCCGCAAAACAACTCAAACGACTTAGCGCCCTGTCCCACAAACATCTCAACACCATTTATAGTCACGCACCCAAGACTCTTGGCATCCCTCAAAAACCGCGTCTCAACCGGGTTATAGACAATATCCATAACAACATGAGTTTTGCGCAAAAACTTCTTCAAAACCGGCGTCCCGCCAACATCAGGCATCATCCCAACAGGCGTAGTATTCACAATAACTGAAGCATCCTTCAAATCATCCATAGTCCCGCACTCAGCACTCCCCGCAAAAAAACCATTAACTGAAGACACCAACCCCTCCCCCCGAGACAAAGTACGATTAACAACCAGAACATGAGCACCCATTTCAGCAACCCCAAAAGCAACAGCGCGGCCAGCCCCCCCAGCCCCGATCACAGCCACCGTGCGACCCTTAAGCTTAACCTTAGAGACAAGCGCATCAACAGCACCCGAACAATCAGTATTATACCCCGTAAGCATTCCATCATCATTCACAACAGTATTCACAGCACCAATCATTTTAGCAAGCCCATCCACCTCATCAAGATACTTCAAGACATCAACCTTATAGGGAATAGTGACGTTAAACCCCCTGACATCAAGAGCGCGCATACCACCAATCGCCCCGTCCAAATCAGACACCTCAAACGCAAGATACACATAATTAAGCCCTAAGTTGGAAAAAGCCGCATTATGCATCGCAGGCGACACACTATGCCCAATCGGCTTTCCAACAACCCCGACAACCTTAGTCTTAGAATCAATCATACCAAAACCTCAGAAAACTCTTTCATGACCCCGATATCAACCTGCCCCGGAGCAGACTCTTTTCCGCCCTCAAGCGCAGCAAAAGTAAAAAAACTGCCAAAATGAGTGCAAAGCACCCGGCTAAGCTTTCCCTTATCACCCATGCAAAAGGAGACAACCTTAACATCTTTCCCTACTACCTTCTCAAGAAAATCAAGAATCACTACATTATCATTATACTTCTTCGCCATCGTAACAATCTTCACAACATCCGGCCTCTTCAAAACACATGACTCAAGAATAGCCAAAAGATCAGAAACACCCGGCGTCTGGTTAAAATTATGATACGAGCATATCACCTTCACACCCGCATCCCTAAACACACCAAAATCAACATCAAGCTCAACATCAACATAATCCACCCCAAACCTGCACGCCGTCAAAAGAAGCCCCACACGCTCCTTCTCAGTACCAGAGAAACAACCCCCATCAACTTTCCGCCTGACAGTAACAATCTTAGAGACACTCACCGCCTCCACCATCCTCTTGATACCCACATCATCAAGCCCGGAAATATAATCAAGCCTAAGCTCAACAACATCAGCACCAACCTTGCAAACAGCCTCGATATCCTTCAAAGCCCCATCAACAGTCCGGGAAGTAATCGGTATAGCAATCATTCACTTCCCCCCGCAGGATAAGCACCAAGCACCTTCAGAAAAACCACCTTCTTCTTCAACATAGAAATCACACCTGAAACAACTTCATCTTGCGGGTGACCGCAAAACTCAACATAAAAAATATACTCACCTATCTTCCTTTTGTTCGGTCGCGACTCAATCTTATATAGATTAATGCCAGCCTTTGCAAACAATCCAAGAATCTCATAAAGTATCCCTGCCCTATCCACACAATCAAACACAATAAAAGTCCTGTCATCACCACTCTTTTCAGCATAACCTTTTCCAAGCACACCAAACAGAGTCACATTCTGCCCCTTGTTGTCCTGCACACCCTCATCAATCACCTTCTTCCCATATATCTTCGCAGCAACCCCCGGGACAATTGCACCATCAAAAGACTCCTTCACAAACGTAGCAGAAGCCGCATTACTCGACGTATGCACAATCTCAGCGCCGGAAAAATTCACGCGAACATACTCCCTGCACTGCGCATGCGCAAGCGGATGAACATAAAGCCTCTTGATATCCTTCTTCGCATTACCTACAAGATTATGCACAACATCCAAAAGCACAACCCTATTGACCTTCAGATCAAACTCAAGAAGCGCATCAAGACTCTCCCCTACACTGCCGGACACAGAATTCTCAAGCGGCACAACAGCCGCATCGCTCCTGCCCGAAGACAGCACATCAAACACATCGTAAATTGTACTCTCAAACAAAAACTGCGCATCTTTACAATACACAAGCCCTGCCTCATGACTGAAAGTCCCACCAGGCCCAAGCACACTCACTTTCATCCAACCACCATCTTCTTAAGAACATCAAAAAAATCAGGATAAGTCTTAGAGACGCACCCTTCATCCTTAATAACCACACCCGAGACGCGCAGCCCCGCAACAGCAAAACTCATGGCAATCCTATGATCATCATAAGTATCAATAATCGCTCCATGCACCCCACCCCCCTTGACAATCAACCCATCATCGAGCTCTGATGCATCAACCCCCATCTTTCGAAGCTCAGCAACAGTAGCCGCAATCCTGTCAGTCTCCTTAATGCGCATATTAGCTGCATTGACAATCTTGGTCTCACCCTCAGCAAACGCCGCAACCACCGCAAGCGTCATCGCAACATCCGGCATACTATTCATATCAATCTCACCAACACCGCGCAACTTGGAAGGCCCCTTGATCTCAATCCAGTCAGGCCCATTATCCCGCGAACAACCCATCCTGACAAACACATCCAAAAGACCCAAATCCCCCTGCGAAGACCCGGGATTCAGCCCCGTAACACGAACTGTACTCCCCGTGATCGCAGCAGCAGCAAAAAGATAAGACGCACTCGAAAAATCACCCTCAACAACATAATCACGCGCATGATAAACCTGCCCTGCCGTCACCTTAAAAGACTTATAATTATCATTCTCCACATTTACCCCAAACTCCCTCATAGAAGCAATTGTCATATCAATATAAGACTTCGAAGTAAGCTCACCATCAGTCTCCACAACAACATCTCTCTTCGCATAAGGCGCGCAAAGAAGAACAGACGTAAAATACTGCGAACTCTTATCCCCTTTGATCTTTGTAACACCGCCAGAAATCCCGCCGCCCTCCACAAGCACAGGTGGACACCCGTCATCCTTTATAGAATACGCAGAAACCCCAAGAGGTCCGAGAGCCTCCAGAAGATCAGCAATAGGCCGCTCATTCATCCGCTCATTTCCTTTAAGAATAACATGCCCTGAATCAACCAAAGCACATGCAGTAACCAAAAATCTCATAGCAGTCCCCGCATTCCCTAAAAACAGCGGCTCATCAGGCACATCAAGCCTGCCGCCCCTCCCGAAAACAGCAAACACATCACCCTCCCTCTTAACCTTCACCCCTAGTTGCCGAAGCGCCTCAGCCATATACTTAGTATCATCACTCCCAAGCGCATTCATAACCCTTGTCTCGCCGCCAGACAAAGCAGCAATCAACAGCGCACGATTAGTATAACTCTTTGACGGCGGTGCCTTGACCGAAGCGCTAAATCCCCTGTCAACCACCTCAATTTCAATCATATCATACTCCGCTCCTGTATCCTCTTTGACTCAGTGATAATCTCCCTCATAATCCTCTCCACAAAATCAGCACTCATTCCCCTCTCCTGCGCCATCTTACGCATACTCATCATAAGCTCATGCTCCCTATCCTCCTGGTTCACAGGAGCATTCTGCTCGCGCTTCACATCAGCAACCATAGGCATAAGAGCCAGGCGCCTGGAAATAACCTCAAGCAACTCGCAATCAAGCTCATCAATCTGCTTTCTCAAATCCTCAAGTTCCATACACACACCACACCACATTCAAACTTTAAAATAAAAAATCCAGTCCATCTTCTCTTTTGGAACCAAACCCTTAACAATCTTATCAAACTCCTTCCTCGACTGCGCACCAGCAATAACAGTATCATCAATCATTCCAAAGAACCCGGACACCCCTACTTTCCTGAGTCCCGCCCGCGCTTTCCTTGACCTATATCTCCCATATTCCTGATGGTAAACTGCCTCAAGTTCCGGACTCTTCTCACTAAGTTCATCTATCTCCTCCCAGTACTTTCCCCTGTTCTGCTCAGTTTTCATATAAAACCTTAGCAATTCCTCATCTGATGCAGTTTTATCCTCATGCATATCAAACGAAGTAACAACGCCATATTTAACCGCTGCTTCCATGCCCTCGGATATAACTGACTTACCCAAAGTAGAACCAAATGAAATAGGAGATGATAATATCAAACCATCATATATGATCTTTCCATTGAACGGGATAATCCACGTCTCAAGATGAACAGGTAAATACGGGCCAAGCATTTTCCCAAATGAATCATTCAGATACAAAACACCATAACACCTCCTGGTTTCAGGATGAAAAAACATAGTATAATCCTTATCATACTTTACAATAAGAAACTTACTCAGAATCCCTTTTTTCCAGCTCTCAACTGTTTTAAGTTCATCATCTGTAAACTTAAAAGGGTTCTCCCCAACAAACGAATCAATCAGACTATGATCCTTTACTGCAAAATTTCTCAATTCCGCAATATCATTTGACATATCCACATCATAAGGAGATTCCAGTCCATCAATAAGTTTCTTTTTTGTATTAATATAAAATATTAATGACTTATACAACTTAAAAAATTCTCCAATTTCATCAGCAGTTAACTTCATTCTAATCACCAATCTATTATTGCATTGACTATATTTCCTCTGCAACCTTCTGCTATTAACACCATCACAATTCTTTCCTGTTTCAGTCACAATTATTTCAGTTTATATCCATCCATCCCATTGAAATCCATTTTAATCAATTTCCCTTCCTTTACCAACTCCTTCATGACTGCACCTATTTCTCCATCACCTCTCTGAAAAACATGCACCAAAGCAAATGGAGAAACAATTGCTTTTGCATTCCCTCCGGTAATTGTCCTAACCATGCGCAACAAATTCTCCTTGTTCAAATCAAACACTACTTCAGACATATGCCTCACCTC
>QMVA01000095.1 GCA_003660865.1 Candidatus Nanohalarchaeota archaeon
TAATAGCGCATACCATCCACAATGAAATCTAAGTTTTTCACCTCTTTTAATATCCCCTCATCCTGTTCAATATTGATTTTCATTTCCTTTGATTTAAAGTGGGAACTGCTGCACAATCATCTCTTCACTCTTATTGAAATCAGTGCCAAGATAGAAATAAATTGTAAAACAGCACCAAAAACTATCCCGAAAAAGCCGACAGTCTTACGAACAGAGAAAAAATCAGGACATAACGTAATTTCCTTCGGCTTTATCAAATCGGGAACAACCATCTCACCCATGTATCGCCTGACAGTATTATTGGCAATATGTCTAACCTCAGTATAAACACCATCTATATCACGATAGCTAACCACATTATGCTCAACATTACACGACAATTCATCCAACTCCGTTGCAACAAAAAAATAATACCCTCCTGCCAACATCAAAAAGACTCCCAGGAAATACAGCAAAAACGCAGACAAATACTTAAAAAAAGGTAGTATCACATCTTTATAGTTTAGATACCTCTCAATAATCTTATATTTCACGATTTTATATCTCATAAATAACTTATTTACAATCAAATGTATATATATTCAACAATCACGACAAGCCCAAAATATAAATATCTAACCAACTAAAACACATGTATGTTCATCGAAGTACTATTTCTGGCCGCTGCACTTATAGGCACAGCAGTCGGCGGATGGATAGACCTGAAGACAACAGAAATACCCGACATCGTACCTGCATCAATGGTAGGCATAGGACTCGTACTCCATATTGCAAACAGCATAATGCTCGGCTCATTTCATGGTCTAGTATATGCGCTCATAGTAAGCGCAATTTATCTCGTATTCGGATATATCTTTTATTACACAGGCCAATGGGGTGAAGCAGACGTACTGCTACTCGCAGCAACTGTATTTTTGATACCACAACCGCTGTCATTTTTCAATATCACAGCCCTGGAAGAACTATATCCATTGGTATTCCTCATAAATACATTCATCATCGGCGGCATCTACTCCGTAATATACTCAATCATCCTCGCCCTGAAACATAAAGAAGTCTTTTCAAATTTCTTCAAAGACATCACAAAAAACGCGAAAAAAATCACATTGACACTCATATTACTGACAGCAGGTCTGATGGCAGTCACACTTATCCTAAGCCAGAGCATGAGAATAAACATAATCCCCGAACTCATCATGCTCCAACTCATCTTCTTCATACCCATGGCAACAGCCCTGGTACTCATGTACCGCTTTGCTGTGGTTCTTGACAACACAGCCTTCAGAAACAAAATACCAGTATCGAAACTAGAAGAAGGCGATGTCCTCGCAGAAGATATAAAACTAAAAGACACTATCCTATCAGGCAAACTATTTATTGGCCTCACAAAAGAACAGATAAAGCTAATAACAAAAGAAAAAAAGCATGTATACATCAAAGAGGGCATCCGGTACGGTCCTACATTCTTCCTTGCGATACTATTCACATGGTTCTTTGGAAATTCAATCTTTCTGCTTTTCGGGTGGATTTAATATATAATCTTAACATTGTAATTGCCGATACCACTAAGCTTCCCCTCAAGTATTGTCATCCTACTCTTAATGTCCTGCTCCATAGACCTGATACTTCTCTCCCCTTCAGAAACATCAGACTCCTGAGACTCAATCTCAGAAAACAATTTAGCATGCTCACACTCAAGTTCTTTCTTCTCTTTCATTGTCTTGTCTGACTCAATTTTAGCTCTTAGTGCTTCCTCTTCACTATCCAAACTCAACATCTTCTCCCTCAACCCACTGAGCTTAGTACCTTCCTTCAGTCTCGATAATGCACTAATAGTCTTTATCTTCAGTTTGTCCTTCAAAGTTATCGAATCCCTGCTGACATGCATCTCAACATCGCCTATAACTTTTCCAAACAATTTCATCCTGTCATCTCTTCTCACCGCGGCAACAGGATCCTCAATATAAAGTTCAAGTAGACGCTTCTCACTCTTACTTCCAAGCTGCGCAACCCGACTATACTTGCGAAGCGCACGGCTGACAGGGGACACCGTCTGGACAATCCTGATCTTGACAGTATTGGTTTCCCTGATGATTTTCTCATGTTCCTCATTCATGTCATTTAATGTCTTAATATCAGATCCTTTCTCAATAGCCTTTAGTTTCTTTTCAATAATTTTTTCAGAACCCCTAAGTTCTTTCAACTTTCTATTGCCGGACAGTATATCATCATTTGTTTCTTTCTTTTTCAGAAATAAAGCATTTATCTCTTCAATAACCCTGTGGGAATCATCTATTGACTTTATTTTCCCTTTCAATGGTTCAACATACTTTATTGTACTATCAATGATTTTGCTCATCTCAAATAAGTCTTTCTTCACATCTTCCGAATGAGAAGATATGCCACTGCTTACAAAATAGAAATTTTTCGTCGTATCACTCATAAGACTATTCATCTGCTTCTTTACACTATAAAGAGAGTCAGAAGACTCAGTAACTCCAGTATCTTTCGGGAACCGGACATTATGGCAAAACACATTGAGCCTGCTCAAAAGCGCCCGACGGTTATTTACAACAGCGCGCTCCATTCTCTTATCCCGCGATTCCTCTATCTTTGCACTGGAAAGGCTAGCAATATCCTTCTCAAGCTGCAACTTCTCACTTTCCAAAGACTTCATCGCTTCTGACAGGCGCGCATTAACACCTTCCAGAAATGGCTTGGACACAGAATCAAGCCAGCCAGGAACCTCCTTGTACTTGAGCGAATCATCATCTGATGGCATATTGTCTTCTTCTTTCCTGCGCGCTTCTCTTTTGAAATCCTCAAGCATCCCTTTGACCTTATCAAAAAAACCCATAAAGCAATATAAATCTCCAATTTTTTTATAGATTTGCAAGCACCACTCATGAACGCGCTAACCCGGATATAAACTGTAAAAACCTGAAAAACCATTTACAGTAGAGCATATATACTATGCAAATAGTATTCGAACAGAATCAAAAGAGTCCCACAATCTCTACTTCAATCTGACAGCATCCAGGTTAGACGGCACAGATGTCTCCACTTTAAACATCCTGTGAAGCGTTGATGCAAGATTAAGGGATTTACTGCGCTCACCATGGTTCAAAAATATCCTGTCCGGCTTCGACCTCAGCTTTGCAACATAGTTAATCAATTGGTTCCTGTCAGAATGTCCTGAAAAGCCCTCGACAGTTTCAACCTCAGCCTCTATTTTGAGCATATGCTTTGTGCCATCATTCTCAGTCATCGGGATGTCTCTCCATCCTTTCTGTATCCTTGAGCCCATTGTTCCTTCAGCCTGGTAGCCAATAAACACAAGCGTATTTTTATTATCATATGCAAGGCACTTCAGATACTCCATGATAGGCCCCCCGGTAATCATGCCGGATGTCGTAAGAATCACACAGGGTTCCTTATTTTCGATAACCGACTTTCTCTCGTTCATAGATGCAACCCTCTTGAACACCTCAGATGAAAAAGGATTATTATTCTGGTGAAATATCTGATTCTGTAGTCTTCTCGATAAAAACTCAGGATACGTTGTATGAATTGCCGTAGCATTCCATATCATCCCGTCAAGATAAACCGGTACCTCAAGCTCGCCACGGCTGTACTCATCAGCAAGAACTACCATCACTTCCTGCGCACGCCCGACAGCAAAAGCAGGTATAATCACCTTGCCTTTCCTGTTGATGGTCCTCTTGATGACCTCCATAAGATTCATATCAGCTTCCCTTTTCGAAGGAATAATATCCTTCGGGGCACCGTAAGTAGACTCAAGAATCATAGACTCAATTCTCGAAAAACCCATATACGCAGGCTCAAGCAGTTTTGTCGGCCCGAACTTAAGATCTGCAGTATACAAAAGATTATGCAGCCCTTCACCAATATGGATGTGCGTTAGTGCAGAACCCAGAATGTGACCTGCATTCTGGAATGTAAGTCTCATATCAGGTGTAATATCACAAACCTCATTATAATCAAGAGTAATTGAATGTTTTATTGCATTCTTGATGCCCATTGAAGTATATGGTGCCTTGCCTGTCTCCCTCTGCAAAACATCAATAAAATCCAGCTGCAGAAGCGTCATGACATCCCTCGTGGGAAGCGTAGTATAAAGCGGTCCCTTGTACCCATATTCATAAAGATACGGCGCAAAACCGGAATGATCAAGATGCGCGTGTGAAATAATAACTGCGTCAAGCGACTCAAGATCAAACTCTGGCGCATCAATATATGGATTCATTTCATTGGAGCCTGTATTCACGCCGCAGTCAAGTAGCACCTTAGACTCTTTAGTCTGCAGGAAAATACACGATCTTCCAACTTCCCCGAAACTGCCAAGAGCAGAGAATCGAACCCATCCTTCCTTAGAGCCCTTTTTCAACTGTATCTTCTGGCCAATCTTATTTAGAAACTGCTGTCTGTACTTTGCTTCCTCATGAACAATCTCTCGTGCCTTATTTACTATCTTAGAGCGAAATCCGGGCATTCTCTGAATTTCCGGGTTCCAGAAAGTCTCTTTCTTGATTTCTCTTAGTGTCTCCCCAGTCTTTCCAATAACAATACCTGGTTTCTGCGCAAGTATAATCACTTTTCCAAATTCCGGCTCAAACAAAATATCCTGAATTTCAGCCTCTTTTGGCACAATCGTCCTGATTTTCTCTCTTGCTTTGTCTTCAGCAAGTGTAATAGACTGATCTGGCCGCAAATTTATCCTCTTTCTTATTTCAGAGACAAGCGCCTTAATGTCAGAACTGCCATTGACAAAAAAATCTTTGTTCTTAGTATAAAAAACAATATCCGATCCTTCAAATAGTGTCTTTGTAATCATCGCGGTCTTTGGAAGGCGCGATTTCACATCTTCTAATTCCATGTTTATCACATCGCTATAAGTTTTAGTATAAATAATATGTTTCAATAATTTGTCTTCAAATATAGATTTCTATACGGAAGGTTCAAAATTTTCGCATAATTAATGTTCACAAAATCGCTTCACAGTTGTTAACTGTCTGAAAATATCATTAACATTAAAAAAAAAAACGCCAATTGGCTCTATTCAAGTTTTGCAATAATCTCTTTTATCTCTTTCTCAGTGATCCATTTAATGCCATCTTTGGTTACAACCGCAACATGCATCAATTTGCCGCCAGTATATACATCTCGTTCTCTTGCAGCTTTGATGGATCGCAAAAGCAATTTTACTCCCTGTTCTGTCGACATACCTTTTTTATATCCATCTTCCAGAACACCAAGGGCAATAACTGAACCTGAACCGCTGAATGCATACTCTTCTTCCGGTGACAATCCGCCTGCAGCATCCACAGAATACAACTGCGGTCCCCGTGCATCGTACCCGCCAAGCACCAACTGGACATATTCCGGAATAAACGATTTATATGCTCCGCGCAATATATTGGATAACAATGTAGCTCCTGCTCTTACAGTAATCTTCTTTTCCTGCAGTTCATAAAGCGTTAACTCTGCTCTCAGGAGCCGCGCCATTGCCTGTCCGTCACCTGCACTACCTGCCATAGTCATACACATTTTAGGAGATACTTCAAATACTTTCTGTGTATCTTTTGATGCAACCAGAGACCCCATAGTTGCTTTCTGGTCAGCAGCGAGAACTACCCCGTCACTACAAATCATAGCTACTGTCGTTGTTCCTGTTTTAAGCGTTTCTATATTTACCACCCATTATCCCTTATAGTATTTATCCCTTTATAGTATCAATGACTCTGAGAATCAGTTAACTAAACATTTAATGCAAAACTTTATATGTGTTTAGGAAACATGAGTAAAAAATCATTAATTTCACTTCAACAATATAGTTGAAAACATAACTATTTGGACAAATGTCTTCACCATATAGATTGACGTCTCTTGGTTTTGGGTAGAGTTTGTCCATTTATTAACGACGTCAACTATAGTTAAATACCTATATATTCAAAATAACGTCATGCGCATAAAAACAATGATAAGGATAGGAGCAGGTCTTGTAATTCTTGTCAGTATTTTTGTGATATCAGATGCAA
>QMVA01000096.1 GCA_003660865.1 Candidatus Nanohalarchaeota archaeon
CTTCACCATATCCTTAAAAATCTGCGATTTTTAGGATCCAGGAAATCTTCGATTTCCCCGGATAGATTAAGGTCTCTTGGTTTTTGGCTAAGTTTGTCCATATAGTAACGACCTTAACTATAATTCAGATATAATTCTAGATTTTACATATTATTTTCCTGATGATGCTGTACTTCTTGTCGAGAGATCTGCTTTGCTTTCTGATGTCAAGGATGTCTTTTTCAATTTCTTCGATTTTTCCTGCCATGTCTGAGGGATGTTCCTTATTAATAGCTTTTGATAGTCTTTTAATGATTTCGATATCTTTAAATAGTCTGTCTTTTTGTGTTTCGAATGATTTTAGATTTTGTTCTGTTTTTTTTATTTGGGTCATCTTGTTCTTGATTATCTGGTTAATGATGGTGTTCTCTTTTTTTATCTTGAATTCTTCTGTCTCTGTTATTTTGAGTAGTTTTTTTAGGTTCTCTTCGCGTGCACTGATATCTTTTAGCTTATTTTCCAGTTTTAGTGAGCCACCATATTCTGTCTTAATGACCTCTTCAAATTTCGCGATGGAGTTATGCTCTTCACGCATCATTTTTGCTTCTTCTTTTACATTTTGTTCTATGCCTGCAATTTCGCTGTCGATTTCGTCTCTTAGTCCTTCAACTTTACTTTTTTTCTCTTTTACGTTTTTTATCTTGTTGGTCAGTATTAGTTTTCCGGTGTGGTCGTATTCTATTGAGATGATGTTTTCCTTACTCAGTATTTCTGCCCATGTCTCGATTGTATCGGTCGGCAGAGATAGTTCTTTGGATAGGTCGTTAACGCTTACTGATTTTCTTTCTGAGATAATTTCCAGTAGTTGATCGATGCCTGTTTCCAGCATTGTTTCTTTCCATTGAGCCATGTGGTTCACCTTTTTGATGGAGCGTTGAGTTAATGATTATTTGTGTGTATATTGTGGAGCGCATATAAATGTAGATTCTATAATAATATATACTAGTTTTATATATAGTATGTGTTATGCAGAAATTTAAAAGGATTGGGCAGGCTGCAACAGAGTATCTTATTGTAATTGCGATTTCGCTTTTGTTTTTGACGCCTGTTATATTGATGGGTAACAATGCTGTGGTTGATTTGAAGCGTACTACTGATAATGTGGTTGCAAGGGATGCTGTGGATAAGATTACGGATATGTCGCGGATTGTTTATGCCCAAGGGGTACCTGCAAAGATTACAAATAATGTGAGGTTTCCGGGAAGTGTTCTTTCAACTACGGTTTCCAATCAGATGATAATTATTAAGATATCTGCCGGGTCTGCTTCGAGTGATATTTTCAATATTGTGGATTTTAATGTGACCGGTAATCTGCCTATGACCTCAGGGGTTCATCGTATTTGTGTTGAGGCTGTAGATTATGGTGTGAATATTTCTGTGGCGCCGTAAATATTGTTCGGGAAAATTATTTAATGGTTCTGATTAAAGACTATATGGACTCTTGTCTGATGATGACAAGGAGGTGACATGATCCTATCCGGAGATGATTTCACCTACTTATCTGAGAATATGGTGTTGTCAATTTCTTTTCTGAGTCCGGTGATTGTGTTTTCTTTTTCAAGGGTGAATTTGAGTTTTCTTTTTTTGGTTTTTTTATTTTTGTGGTGTATCCCGCTTATCCATTCGGGCATTGTTAGTTCGCAGGTGAGGTCTTTTGGTTTTTGCCTGAAGTCTATCCGGATTTCCATACCGTCTGCGTTTCTGTCGATTTTGACGTCGAATGTGTTGTTTCCAATGATTTTTCCGTGCCGGTACATGTGTCCCCATGTGTCTGGTAGTTTCGGTTCGATTGCGATGATTTTTTTTTCTATGTCTGGTCTGATGCCGAAAAGGTAGTCGTCGGTTGCGTAGATGAAGAGTGATGAAGACCATGCCTGATCAGGGGTGCCAAGTAGTTGCCCTGATTTGGCGTCTACTATTTCGGATAGGCCCCCGGGCTGAAATTTTTCGCAGTCGTATGAATAGTCGTCGAGACAGTTTATTCCTTCGTGGATCATGTTGTATCTCAGAAAGGCTACTGCGCCCCAGCCGGTGGTCAGTCCCCAACAGCCTCCGGTATGATAGCCTGACGGGTTGTAGTTTTTGCTTTTTTTGGATCGGGTTCTGATGCCGTAGATGCTTTTTAGTTCGGTTTTTGTTCTTTTTAGTACGTGTTCTGCTTTTGCTTCCGGGGTCAGACCGAAGAAGAGAGGCATTAGTTCGTTGGCTGTTATTTCCGGGTCAGGCAGTTTTGAGTATGTGTCGTAGTAGGTTTTTTTGTCATTGTTCCAGAAGTTCTGGTTTAGTTTTTTGTTCATCTTCATTGAGAGTTTTGGTTCTATTGTTTTTAGTGCCTCTACCCACATTGCCTGTATCTCGATTGCGCTTCCGGGGCGCTTGATTGAGTCCATCCAGGTTTCGCCTGGTTTGTGGGCGGCGATGTAGTCCATTAGCTCGAGGTTCTTTAGTGATGCTTTTATGTTTTTTTTGAGTTCTTTTCTTAGTGTTATGTCGCCGCTTTTTTTTTCGTAGTCCAGTAGTGTTATCAGGAATAGGGGGTCTATGTCTGCGCCATGATATTCTTTTTTGCCGTTGAGATGGATTATGCATGGCATTTTTTTGTCGTGGTATTTTGCCATGGTCTGGAATATCTCTCTTGCCTCTTTGAATCTGCCTATGTCTGTGAGGCCAAGGAGGCTCCAGAATGTGTCTCTTCCCCAGTATTCGAGGAACCACGGGTAGCCTGCGAAGATTCCTGTGCCGATGTCTGATTTGTTTATGAGTCCTTGGAGGCTGTACTGGGCCCAGATGAATGTCTTGTCTAGGCGGTTATGGGAGGTGTTGATGTCATGATTGTGGTATATTTCGACTGATTTCTTTAATTTTGAGGACAGGTATTTGTTCCAGTTTTGTGCGCATTTGTCGTATGTGTCGATTAATGTGGTCTTGTCTTTGGTTGTTGCGCAGTATATTATGGGGATTTTTATTTCTTCGTTGATGCCTAAGTTGAATGTTATGCTATATCTGCCTGGGATGAAGCAGCACTGCGGTGAGCCGGGGTTGTGGTTCCTGTATTCATTTGATGGGGTGTTGGTGATTTTGATGTCTTTTTCTGTTTTCCCGAGCCCGTATGTGCAATGTCCTGCGCTTGATTTGACTATGACTGATTTTCTTAGTTCATTGAATTCTGTTTCGTATTTTCTTTCGTGGAGGTTTTCGTGTTTTGTTCTTATGTTGACTGCTGCTTCGATGTCTATTTTTATTTCTCTTTTTTTTGTGGTTTTGTTTTTCAGGGTGATTATGGATATTGCTGATGGGTAATTGTCTGGTGCGAAAACTGTTTCGGTTATGTTCGTGTCGTCTGTTTTGAAGTAGTGTTTGCAGCCCCACGGCTTTATGGTGCATTTTGTGCAGTTGTGGTCCGATAGCCAGGTGTTGTTTATTTTATATGCGAAGTATTCGAATGCTTTGATCGGGGGGGTCCAGATGCCGCACCATTTTGTTTTGAAGCCAGTGTCTGTGTAGCGGTTGATGAATGAGTGCTGACCTGATGTGTTGTACTGTTTTGATTTGAGTTGTTGTTTTTCGATTTTCCAACTTAACATTTTATCACTTCGTGACTGTTAATGTTTATTTTCTATACTTGTCTGTTTTATTGAAATTATTTAAACGAAGAGGTATATATATCTTATAGTAAGATTATGTCTATGATTTAGGGTATGTTTTTTTGGGTTGCCATTTGGGTGGTCCGGATAGGACTGGTTTGGGAAGATGATGATTCTCTGATGCGGGGAATTTTATTTTGAAGAGATGTGGGGTGGAATTTATGGATGATGTGTTGGCTGAAGCAGACTATTTTTTTGAGGTGTCGTATGAGGTTGCGAATAAGGTCGGTGGTATCTATACTGTGATTCGCAGTAAGTCTGAGCAGATGCTTAGGTATTATGGCAAAAATTATTATACTGTCGGGTTCTATGACTCTAAACAGGCGAAAGTTGAGTTTGAGGAGAAGGATTCAAAGGTCTTTGCGGGGACGTTTGCAAAGTTTGAGAAGATGGGTATTAAGTGCCATTACGGGACGTGGATTTCTGCAAGGGGCAGACCGAATTGTATTCTTTTGGATATTAGCGGGTATCGCGGGCATCTGAATGATATTAAGACTGAGTTGTGGATGAAGTATAAGATTGATTCTTTGCGGTCTGATTCGTGGTTCGGGGATCCTGTGGTGTGGGCGTATGCATGCGGGATGCTTATCGAGAGTTTGTGCGAGGATCTTCGTCTGAAGAGGGTTGTTGCGCAGTTCCATGAGTGGATGTCCGGTGCCGGGCTTCTTTATCTGAAGTCGAGGAAGGGGAATGTTGCGACTGTGTTTACTACGCATGCTACGATGCTTGGCAGGAGTATGGCGAACTTGAGTGATAGTCTTGTCAGGGAGATTGAGGATGGATTGAAGAAGGGCAGGGCTGTGGATCCAAGGAAGTCTTATGAGTATAATGTTGAGGCGAAGCATCTTACTGAGTGTGCGTGCGCTTCAGAGTGTGATGTTTTTACTACCGTTTCAGAGACGACTGCGCGTGAGGCGGAATATATCCTTTCGAAGAAGCCGGATGTTGTGCTTCCTAATGGTCTTGAGCTTGGGAAGTACCCGTCGATGGAGGAGTGTATCTATCTGCATCGAAAGTCTAAGGAGAAGATTCTGGATTTTCTTGCAGGGTATTTTAAGCCCTATTATGAGGTTAATTTGACTGATCCGAGGGTTATGTTTATTTCCGGCAGGTATGAGGTGCGCAATAAGGGTGTGGATTTGTTTGTGCAGAGTCTTGCTAAGCTTAATTGTGAACTTAAGGAGAAGAAGGATAAGACTGATGTGTTTGCGTTTATTATGATTCCTGCGGGTACGAGGAGTGAGAATCATGAGGTGCTTGAGAATCTGTCTTTGTTTTCGGATATCAAGGAGTATGTGGATGATTTGTCTGTGGATATCCGTGCGGATATGATTGGTTCGCTTACTTCAGGGAAGACGGAGATGAAGATTTCAGATTATCTTACTGATTACCAGAAGATGGATGTTAAGAAGCTTGCTTCGGCTTTTAAGTTAAGGGGTGGTGGTGCTGCTCCATTGTGTGCGTTTGAGTTGCAAAATGCAGGGGATGATGTGATTTTGCGGATGCTTAGGGAGAATGGGCTTTTGAATAGAGAGGATGATAGGGTGAAGGTGATTTATTATCCTGTGTATCTTTCGAATTCTGATCGGATGCTTTCTTTGAGTTATGATTCGTTTTTGCTTGGGTGTAGTCTTGGGGTGTTCCCGTCGTTTTATGAGCCGTGGGGGTATACGCCTCTTGAGACGATTGCTAGTGGTGCTTTGACTGTGACTACGGATCTTGCAGGATATGGGAAGTTTATGGAGGGTAAGATGAAGGGGATGAAGGATACGGGAATTTATGTCCTTAAGAGGAATAGTAAGAAGGATAATGATATTGTTGATGATATGAAGGAGATTTTTTATGCTGTTGTGAAGATGGATAAGAGTGAGGTTCTTTCGAGGAAGTATCATGCGAAGAGGTTGTCTTTGCTTGCGGACTGGAAGTGTCTTGCGGTGAATTATGTGATTGCGCATAATATGGCGCTTGAGAAGGTTAAGTGAATGGGTTTTTTGGGCTTGCTAACTGATAGATGTGAGTGTATTTTGAGAGTGTTTTTTAGTAGAAGAGGGTAGTGTAATGTCTGATTCGTTGTATAAGGAGCAGTTGCATGATGTTGTAGTTGAGGCGGTTCGTAAGTTGCAAAGAAAGCAGTTAGAACAAATGTTACAGGACGTGAAAAGTGTCCGATTATAATACGTGAGAATGACTTGTGCTGTTATCTGTTTCGAGAGTTATATCATCCTAAAAACTATTTGATTAAAACCGAAGTGATGAATGAAGGGCGCCGAAATGACATGGTGTTATTAAATCTGTCTAAATCAGTGCATGAACTTACAAGAAATAATACCTTGAAGGAATGGAAGTGCAAGTCGTA
>QMVA01000097.1 GCA_003660865.1 Candidatus Nanohalarchaeota archaeon
CGGGAATTGCTGTTGCGGTTGCATATTTTGGACAAGCCATAAGGTGATCTGTATATAAGTCGAGCATTTTGTATCCATGAGTTATATTAATGTAATGTGCCATTTATATTTTGCGTAAGGTGAGTGAGTAAATAAAAAGGGTAGTCCTGTGGATGTAAAATTAAATCGTGTTCTGGAATATCTTTCCGATGATGAAGTTCTGTCATTGGTTGAGAGAGGACTCACAACAAGACCTAATGAAGAGATGAGGTATCATAATCCGGATATTAAAATAACACGTAATGGTCTTAGATTAAGGGGCGCTATTTTTAGAAGGAATATGGATGACTATGTGAATAAACAGATTCCTGAAGAATTTTTGATTCCGGATTACCCGGTAACTGTCGGAGAACTTATGGGGAGATCCAGAACAGATGTTTAGGTAATCACATGCAGAAGATCTTAGTTCTTTAGGGTTGATGGTGGGTTGTGAGTGATAATTCGTTATTTATTATATTGCACTATTTTTTAACATTTTATGGTTCTTTGGAAAGTTGTTTGGTTTCTGTTGAAACGGCGCGGTAGCCAAAAAGTTTATATGGTTTCGGTTGTTACTATAGTTAAGGTCGTAACAAAATAGACAAACTTACCAAAAAACCAAGAGACCTTAATCTATATGGGAAAGCCATTAGTCCAAATAGTATGGCTTTTACTATATATTTTGTATTTGTTTTTTTATACTGGTGAGTTGATGATATGGAATTAGATTACAAAAAGCTTGGGTTTCGGTGCGGGATTGAGATTCACAGGCAGCTTGCGTCGGCTGAGAAGCTGTTCTGTCATTGCGCTAATGAAAGAAGTGAGGAGTTTCCTTTTAAGATTTCAAGGAGTCTGCGGGCTGTTGCAGGTGAGCTTGGCAAGGTTGACAGGGCTGCTTTGCATGAGTCTGTGAAGAGGAGGACTTTTGTCTATAATTATAATCCAAGGACGGCGTGTCTTGTGGAGCTTGATGATGAGCCGCCGTGCGGGATTAATGAAGAGGCGCTTGATATTGCGCTTACTATTTCGTTTATGCTTAATATGAAGGTTGTTGATGAACTGCATGTGATGCGAAAGACTGTTGTTGACGGGAGTGCTGTTTCGGGTTTCCAGAGGACTGCGCTTATTGCGTATGACGGGTTTGTTGAGACTGATGAGGGGCGCGTCGGGATTATTAATATGAGTATTGAGGAGGATTCTTCGCCGAAGATTCTTGAGGAAGAGAATTTTGTTCATTACAGGATTGACCGATTGGGTGTGCCGCTTGTTGAGATTGGTACTGATACTGATATTGTGTCGCCTGAGCATTGCCGTGTGGTTGCACAGAAGCTTGGTATGATTCTTAAGAGCACGGGGAAGGTGAAGAGGGGTATTGGTACTATCAGGCAGGATGTGAATGTATCTATTGCCCAAGGTGCCAGGGTTGAGGTTAAGGGTGCGCAGGATCTTCGGATGATTCCTGAGCTTCTGAGAATTGAGGTTGAGAGGCAGAAGGGTCTTGTTGATTTGCGTGATGAGCTTTTACGATGTGGGTTTTCTAAGGTGGATTGTGATGTTTTGGATGTTACTGATGTGTTTTCTAATTCTGAGTCGAGGATTGTATCAGAGAAGCATGTTTTTGGTGTCAAGATTCCCGGGATTTCGGGGTTTTTCAGGAGGAAGCTGCATAAGCACAGGACTGTTGGGAATGAGGTTGCTAATTATGCGAGGGTGCGCGCTCATGTGAAGGGGATTATCCATACTGATGAGGATCTGGGCGGCTATGGGCTTGTGGATGAGTTTTCTAAGCTTCGGGATAGGTTTAAGGCTAGGGAGAAGGATATGATTGTTGTTGTTGCGGCTGGTAAGGATGTGTCTTTTTTGGCGCTTGGTGCGGTTTGTGATCGGGTGAACCAGTTGCTTTTGGGTGTGCCTGAGGAGACGCGAAGGGCGCTTGCTAATGGGGATAGTGAGTATATGCGGCCGCTGCCCGGTGCTAGCAGGATGTATCCTGAGACTGATGTGCCCTACGTTGTTATTGATAGGGAGAGGGTTGATGATATTAAGTTGCCTGAGACTATGGATGAGAAGCAGGAGAGGTTCTGTCGTGAGCTTGGGCTGAACCGTGAGCTTTCTTTGCAGATTGTTAATTCTGATTATCTTGGGATTTTTGAGAGGTGCGTGTCTGAGTGCGGGGTGGATGCCAGGATTGTCTGCAATGTGTTTGTTAATGTTCTTTCGGATTTGCGCAAGCGTGAGAGTGTGGATGTTGCGCATATTAGTGATGAGAGTTTTCTTGAGTTGTTTGGTCTTGTCAAGTCAGGGAAGATTACGAAGGATGTGATTCCTGTTGTGCTTAGGTATGCTGCGGGGTCTGAAGAGTCTGTTTCTGAGATTGTTGAGAGCAAGGGTCTTTCTGTGATGGGTGAGGATGAGGCGCGTGCGATGATTGCAGGGATTGTTCGCAAAGAGAAGGGGGCGCAGATGAAGCAGGTTATCGGGAAGTGTATGGGTGCGCTAAAGGGGAAGATTGAGAATAAGAAGATTGTTGAGATTGTTAAGGAGGAGATGAAATTGTAGTTGGTGTTTTGTTTTTTTTTGTCTTGCCTCTTAGAATTCTATGGTTTTATACTTTTTGTTATTGGAATGTATTCATGGATGTAACTACTCAGCCTATAGAAACCCACAACATGCGAAGCTATCAAGATAAGTATACCTATCCTGTTCAAAAACAGCTAAAATATAAAATCAACATCTGATGACGGTATTGTGATTATTGCACTATTTCATCAGAGAATTTTACCCAATATTATCTTTTTGGAAAACACTATGCGCAGGGTATTTCATTTGTTTAGGAGACATCTGAGTAGTTACTAATGCGTTATACTTAAGTTGTATTATAATAGAAGAAGCATGATTTGAATGAAAACGAGAATTAAAGAGCTTAGGGCGAAGTATGATTTGACGCAGGAGGAGCTTGCGCTGAAGGTAGGTGTCAGGAGGGAGACTATTGTTTTTCTTGAGAAGGGGAAGTATAATCCTTCGCTTAAATTGGCTTATGATATTTCGAGGGTTTTGAGGTCGCGCATTGAAGATGTGTTTGTGTTTGATGGTGATTAGTTTTTTTGTTTTTGTGAAGTATGTCTTTTTGTTTTTATAATGTAAGTACTGTTTTATCCCCACTTTCAGCTTTCAGAAAGGCTGAGCAACAGCCTTGTAAAAGGCTGGCGATTAAGTGCGTTTCGCTTTGCTCAAGCGCACACATGTGTTATCTGACTAATGCTTTAGGTCACAGGCGCTTTGATTGAGTGTATGAAAGGTTACGGGTTTGCTTTGTTCAAGTGCACACATGTGTTGCTGTTTTTGTTTTTTTGTGGTGTGGCTTTTGCGTAGATATTTAAAGTTGCGCGGGAAATTCAGGGTTAGCTCCGAATCGGGTTAACTTATCCTGATGGGGTTGATTGTGTTTGGTTTGTGTGTATTATTATGATCTTGTGTGATGGTTATGATTGAGAAAATTTTCGGGGTTGTTGATTTTTTGGCTGCTCTGTTGATTTATTTTGGGGATGTTCCCGGGCCCCAGTTGTTTGTCAATGCGATTGTTTTTTTGCTTGTTGCCAAGGGTGCAATTTCTTTTGTGTATTTTCCGTTTCTTTATATTCCGGGTATTGTTATGAGTCTTGTGGATGTTTTTGCTGTTTTGCTTCTGTATTTTGGGGCGGTGCCTCTTGCGTCAATCAAGGGTGTTCTTATGATAATTATTCTTGTTAAGGCGCTTCCTGCGCTTATGATGGATATTGCGAAGATTCTTGGATGAATGTTTTTTTTGAGAAGATGTGTCTGTTTTTTTTGTGTTATCTGAAGATGTCTTTTAGTATTTTGATGCTTGTTGTGGCATCTTCTATTGAGAATGCCTCAAGGATTACGGGGCCGCTGTATCTGAGCTTTTTTAGGGCTTTTTGTGTTTCTTTGAAGTCTATATCGCCTTTGCCTATTGGCAGGTGCATGTCCTGCTTGTTTTTTTGGCCGTCTATGGCATGGACTTCTTTTATTTTTTTTGAGAGTTTGGTTATGAATTCGGTTTGTGTGTAGCCGGCGCAGTTTGCGTGGGCTGTGTCGAAGCAGTAGTTGTTGTTTTCGATCATCAGGAGGAGTTCGGGGGTGCTGAATAGTTCGCTCTGGTACGGGAGGTTTTCTACGAGGAGGTTTACGCCTAAATCTTTTGCGTTTAGTTCGTCCAGTGATATGAGCAGGTTTTCTATTATGCGCTCAGGGAAGAACATGTCGAGTCCCATGGGTCTGTATGGGTGGAGGATTATGTTTTCTATGTTCATGGTTTGTGCGAAGGAGATGTGTTCTTTTATTGTTTTTACTGAGAGTTTTCTCCAGTTTTCGTTTGTTGCGCCGAGGTTTACTTCGAATATCGGTGCGTGGTATGTGTATCTTAGGTTGTGGGTTGAGAGCATGTCTTTGAATTCTTTTAGGTTGATGTCTTTTATGCTGTGGGGGTCGAGGATTGATAGTTCAACGTATTTTAGTTTGTGCATTTCTGCAAAGTCTATTGCGGTCTGCTGGGTGAGGAATAGTTTTTCTTTTAGTGTGAGATAGTCCTGAGAGTAGATTTCGCCTGTTGAGATTGTTGTGCTGACACCGAGTTTCAATTGTATCATCGTCCGATATAGTAGTTTGGTTTTTCTTCGATTATTTCTGTGGTCTGTTTTTCGCCCAGTTTTGCATTTTTTAGTATGATTGGGATGTAGCATGAGTTTCTTGCAAGGTATGCGTCGCCGATTTTTTGTGTGACTGTGACTTCACCATGCCAGTGGAGCCATGAGTCTTTTTTTTGTTCTTTGATTTTGTCGTAGAGTTGGTCGAGTTCGATTGACCAGTTTTTGATTTTCCAGGGGGGGATTTGTGCATGTCCTGCTTTTGTGAATGGTCTTTCGCTGTAGATATAGGTGTTGATTATGTCTGGTTTTACTTCTTTTATGAGGTCGATTGTTTTTCCGAAGTCTTCGTCTGTCTCTTCAGGGTAGCCAATCATCACGTCTGTTGATATTGTTATGTTTGGGTATTTTTTCCTGAATGATGAGATTATCACCTGGTATTCTTCTTTTGTGTAGTTTCTTTTCATGTTTTTTAGTATTTTGTTGGAGCCGGATTGCACGGGCAGGTCAAGGTATTGGTAGATTTTGGGGTGGTTGTATGCCAGTATGAGGTCATCGAGAATCGGGAGGATGTTTGCAGGGTTCATCTGTCCCAGGCGGATTTTGAAGTTGCCGGGTATGGATGATAGTTTTCTTATGAGACTTGGGAGTTTCGTGCCCTTGTCGCGGCCGTATGATGCTATGTCTTGGGCTGTCAGCTGGATTTCTACGCAGTCGTCTTTTAGGGCGTTTTGTACTTCTCTTATTATCTGTTCGGGTTCGTAGCTTATGAGGCTTCCTTTTGTTGTCCTGTCGACGCAGAAACTGCAGGTGTCGAGGCAGCCTTCTGCTATCTGGATTGTCGCTAGGTATGGGTATATTCTTTGGCGCGGCTGGTTTATCAAGAGTTCGGGTTTGTCTCGGATGCGGGTGACTTTGAAGTTGTTTTTGATTTTGTCTACTATGTCTTTGATGTGGGTGACTGAGTTTGTGCCCATAAGCGATGCTTTTTGGGATGTGGCTTGTATTTTTTCTTTCTGAATCTCTGTGAGGCAACCACCGATGAGTATTTTTTTGTTGGTGTCGTTTAGTTCTTTGATGCGTGTGATTATTTTTTTTTCTGTTTTTGTCTCGAGTGCGCATGTGTTTAGGATGATGAGTTCTGCGTTGTCTTTTGCGGTCAGTTTGTGACCTGCTTCTGTTAGGAGGGCTGCCATTATCTCTGTTGAGTACTGGTTGCTTTCGCATCCGTAGGTTTCGATGAAGATGTTCATGTTGGTCACGGTTTTGCTATGTGTGTTTCTGTGTTCTATTATTATGTGGTGTGTTGGTGTATTTGTGTGTTTATTGTTTATA
>QMVA01000098.1 GCA_003660865.1 Candidatus Nanohalarchaeota archaeon
AATCCATCGTTAGAGAGTTTTTATTCAAGCAAATTACATGGAATATCATGAGACTTTGAGTGATTCTGGATGATTCAAGGTAATTTAGACCAGATTCAGGGGTTACTTATACAACAACACCACCCTCCTTATCACTTCCCCAACAAATATAAAACTAAAACCCCAATAGACACTTCATGATACAAAGAAAAGAAATTCAAAACATGGTCAAAGACTATAAAGACATAACAATCGGCATCTTTGGCTCCCACTCAGCAGAAGAGATCGGCATCTCCGCTAAATCATTCGGCTTCAAGACCGTTCTGGTATGCGAAAAAAATCGCGACACCCTCTACACAAAATACAGCAAGGCTCTCTACGATCACGCAATCATCCTTGACAGATTCAAAGACATAATAACCCCCGAAATCCAGGACAAACTAAACTCAATGAACACAATATTCATCCCCAACCGCTCATTCTCAGTCTACACCGGCTACGACAACATAGAAAACAAATTTCGAGTACCCATGTACGGCAACAGATTCATCCTGCGCGCAGAAGAGCGCACATCTCAAAACAACCAGTACGACCTCCTGAAAAAAGCAGGCATAAGAATCCCAAAACACTACAAGAGACCCGAAGACATAGACAGTTTAGCCATAATCAAGATCCAGCAAAAACACAACCCCCTTGAGCGCGCATTCTTCTACGCAAAAGACCATGAAGACTACAAGACCCAATCAGAAAAACTAATAAAACAAGACATAATAGATGAGAAAGAACTAAAGCAAGCAAGAATAGAAGAATTCATAATCGCCCCCCGCTTCAACGCCAACTTCCAAAGCTACATCCTTGACTCCCTCGGCACAATAGACTTCGCCGGCTTCGAAGACAGAATCCAGACAAACCTCATGGGCCTCCTCAACCTCCCCGCAAAAGACCAGTTAAAAATAGACATCCCAATAAAAAACCAGGAAATCGGTCACCACGGCATGACAATGCGCGAATCAAAAAAGATCCTGGTCTACGAAGCAGCAGAAAAATTCGTCGAAACCTGCAAAAAAGAATACCCTCCGGGCATAATCGGTACCTTCTCACTACAGGGCGCAATCCCTGAAGGCAAAAACGGTCTGGAATTCGTAGTATTTGATGTATCACCGCGCATCCCCGGCTGCCCATGCGTAGGCCCCACATCCCCTGAAATGCGCCGCCTCTCATTCATCCACAACCAAAAAATCGAATCCCTTATAGACCTAACGCTCCTCGAGATAAAAACCGCCCTTGAACAAAACAAACTTAGCGACATAGTAACATAACACAAATTCTAAAAATCCACTTCCTAATCACAAAGACCATTCATACTCAGCCTGTAAACTTGTTCTCATCCATCGAAAAACATTAAACTTTCCGCAAACATTAATCAACATAACAACCCATCAGGCGAGGAGACACCCGTCATGGACCTAATCTACCTAAAAAAACTAGACCCCAAAAAAGCAAACACACTGGAAAAGTCAATCTACAATCGCTACTCTGAAAGATCCTTCGCAGACAAGCCAGTAAAACTCAACACTCTCTCAAAAATTATCTGGTCTGCCCAAGGCATAACCGACGAGCTAAAAAGACACACAACCCCTTCAGCCGGCGCAATATATCCTCTCGAACTATTCATCATCTCAAAAAACATAACCTATCTCGAAATCGGTATATACCATTATCTCCCCGAAGATCATGCCCTCGAACTCCAAAAAGAAGGCAGTTTCACAGAATCACTCGCAAGAGCATGCTTCCACCAGACATTCATACAGGACGCAGCATTCGCAGCAATCATAGCAGGCGACTTCGAAAAAACAAAACAAAAATACAGCGAAAGGGGCGAAAGATATGTATTCATGGAAGCAGGCCACGCCTGCCAGAACATGTCCCTTATAGCAACAAACCTCCTTCTTGCAACCGTAGTAATCGGTGCATTCAACGACAAAGAACTGCGAGGCCTCCTCAACCTCGGTGACTGGTACCCAATCGCAGTAATGCCATTCGGGCACGAAAAGTAACGGGCACAAAAAGCTATTTAATACTTACCCCCCCTAAATATCCTTATGGACAAAATAGAGAAAATCACAGCAAAAGACATTATGTCAGCAACCATAAAATCCATAGACAAAAACGAAACCCTGAACAAAGCAGTATCTATACTCATCAATAACCATATCCACAACCTTGTGGTTTTCGAAAACGATAAATACGCAGGTATCTTCGGCTACAAGCAGCTTGCAAAACTCCACCGCAGACCGGAACAAAGCACAAAACTAGCAAACTTTATATCCAAGCCCCCTGTAATCGCAGAAGATACTGGCATACTGGACCTCGTCGAACAGATGTACCTGCTAAACTACAAGATGATGCCCATCGGAGACGAAGCAAAAATCACAGGAATTGTAACAGAGCACGATATTCTCAATGCCATAGTCACATCCGGCCTCCTTACCGGAAAAAAAGCAAAAGACTTTATGACTCCCGACCCATTGATCCTTCATGAAAATGACTCACTAGGAAAAGCGTTCTCATTATTCCGCAGGAACAACATAAGCCGCATACTGATAATTGACAATAACAAAAAGCTCACAGGCATCCTCGAATCACTTGACCTGATAAGAGAAATGACTTCAAAAGAGCAGTACGGCAGAGATTCAGGTGCATCGTCTTCATCCGGGTACATCCAGCCCGGTGCATACATATCAGACATAATCTCAGAATATGAAATATCCATAAAATCATTGATGTCAACAACACCAGTCAGTGCCAGTCCTGACGATCTCCTTACAGGCAAAATAGAAGAGAGCCTAAACCTCGGCATATCCACAATAGCAATAATCGACAAAAACAGTTACCCGACAGGTATAATTGCTCCAAAAGACATAATACACTTCCTTGTATCATTAAAAGAGAAACAAGAGCTACAAATACAGGTATCTGGCATTGAATCCATAAAAACAATCACTGATTTCGAAAAATCAGAAATCCTGAAAATTGCAGAAAGAACCATAAACAAAATATCAAACATCTCAGAATCCCGTAACTTTGCAATACACGCAAAAGCATACAATCAGGAATCAAACAAAACAACATACACTTTCCGTTGCAAACTCAACACAGCCAGCGGTACATTATTCGCAAAAACTCATGGTTTTGACCCAATAGATACATTCTCCACACTCGCGGATGAAATAGAAAAACTATTCATAAAAAAATCCAAAAAGCAGAAAGATAACATCCGATCAAACATCCGGGACGCAAAATACAGCATTTAATCCATATTCAAAAAATCAACATGTAGTTTAAGAATGGGCACTAAAAAACCAGATATCTATAGTTAATATGTAATAACCTACTCAAAGTTTCCATAGAAGCAAAGAATCTTATTGATTCTGTCAACTTCTTTCAGCATTCCACGCTTCATGGCGTCATGCCTGTTATCTTTCCAATGCCTAATCATTGCCTGCCTGTTATCCATTTCAATTCACCTCATAAACATAAAACTCAATACTGAACATAACATATAAATGAAATCAAAAAGCACCTGCAAATGCAAAATACTCAAGAAACCTCTATTATTTATGTACTTTACTAGTTATTCTTCATCATTACAATATATTCACCTATTTCGTTACATATAAAACTTTAATAATGTATCTATTATTAATTTCACTACTTACTAGTACTTTGATATTTAAATACTTTTCGGTTATGTAACTACAGAATGAGAACACTCAGTTAAAATCAACCTAAAACCCCATCAATCCATGTCTGGTAATGCGATCCCATATCAGATATCGGCACAACCACAAACTCAGCAACTTTGTAAGGATGATTTGACAAAACAGCAACCTTCAGCTTCTCAGCAAGCCTCTTTTTGGTCTTCATAATAATAATAAATTCCTCATCCGTCTTGACTTCATTCTTCCACCAGTAATGGCTCATAACTGACGGAATCACATTTACGCACGCAGCAAGCTTCTTGGGAATAACTGCATTCACAATCCTGGTTATATGCTCTTCATCATTCACAGTCGTCATAACAATTACATAATCATCCATAGGAATCATTGCATTCCCTAGTTTATAATACTTAGTGTTATATCTCAACAAATCCCTCAATATCATTCAAAAAACAATTAAACTTATAATAAGGCACAATCAGGCACCCAAATTCAAAACAGATATTATCATCAAGCAATGTAACAAGCACAGGCACGCACTTTTTGCCGACAATCTTCTCAAACTCAGCGCATCTCAAGACATGCTTCTCTGCCTCCTTCCTGAGCGACGAAACACGAGACCTTCCGCTTCTATATAATTTGCAGTCAATACACAAACAAAAGCAATCCCAGTACCCGACCACATCAATCTCAAACTTTCTCACATCGTTAAAGAAAACCTTCCTAAAATCAGCATCAACACCAAAAGACAGGACCATTTTGAGGACATATTCCTCAAAATCCTGCCATCGGTTCTTAAACTCCAAATCAGCATCCCTGCCTCAAGAAAAATTCACGGTCAAACCTTTCCTGCGCATGCATCCCAAACGCATACGGGAATATATCAGAAAGCTCCTTTACCCGTCTCCTCGCCTTTTCCTTTGCCTGATGCCACTTCTTTTGCTCATCAAAGCTCTTCTTCCTGAATTCCTCAACAAAAATTCCCTTCGTAGATAACCCTTCTTTTCTCAAATTCTGCCTCAAAAGACACATTTCCGACTCCATATCCATCTAAATCACCCCAATTTATAGTAAAAGTCATAACTATTTGGACTATATGACTTTTCCATATCCTTAAAAATCACTTTGTGATTTTTAGGATTGCGGAATTGCTATCCAATTCCTAATTTCGCAATACAGCAATTCAGGATGAATTGCGAAATCCAGCAAACTTTGTTTGCCCGGATAGTTAACGCCTCTTAGTTTATTGGTTCTGTTTGTCCAGTTAGTAACGGCGTGAACTATAATGTCAGAACATCATGCAAAAACAAAACTTGAAAGAAGCATCTGTCCGCTATATCCTGACTTCTTCTGACCCACATAAGGATATTTCCGTGATAGCTGTGCAATCCTAAGCATCATTTTTTGCCTCATCATATATCTTGTATTCATCATACACACCACCTGATTACATTATACACATCAATTCCTCTGCCTGCTATATAAACTCTTTCAGTAGGTACCTTGCCGATACAATCCTGAAAACCAAAAAACCACTCACAACAAACCTACACAGATATTGAGGCAAATACCGAAACAAACAGCAATCTATTTTAAACTTAAAATCAAAATATAGTTGAAGACATAACTATTTGGACAAATGTCTTCACCATATGGATTAAGGTCTCTTGGTTTTTGGCTAAGTTTGTCCATATAGTAACGACCTTAACTATAATCTTCATGCCCCCCAAATTACTCATGTGTCTCGCACCCATAATAATCATAATTCTGGAAATCTTCCCAAGTTGATACAATGGACGAAAAAATCACCCTCGACAGGAAAACATTCAAAGCTCTTGCACAGGGCACAAGAATCACAATCCTAAAAGAACTGGGCAAAAGAAGAAAAACACAGACAGAACTGGCAAAACAGCTTAACCTGTCAAACTCCACCATAAAAGAGCACCTCGTCAACCTCGGGGAAGTAGACCTCGTCAAACAAATAGACGAAGGCTACAAATGGAAATACTACGAACTCACAAAAAAAGGAAAGAACATAATCTATCCGCATGAGACCAAAATATGGATATCGCTCATACTGGCCATACTGGCACTCACAATCGCCATAAACAACCTCCTCTCCAAACTAACACCCGCTGCCATAAAAGCGCCGCAGCTGGCATCATCAGCAAAAGAAGCAGGAAAAAATATAATAGAAGACGCAGAAAAAACATTTGTCGGCGCGTCACCCCCGCATGAAACACTAATATCATCCCCCCACTTTGCAGTCCCCTACACAG
>QMVA01000099.1 GCA_003660865.1 Candidatus Nanohalarchaeota archaeon
AGCGCCATCAATACATAAACATAATTTCCTCAGAAAAGCACGCACTTAATCTTCATCACAGTTAAACATTTATTTCTCCAGAATAACCAATCTTTATGCTTGAACTAATAACAATTCTTACAGGCTCAATCGGATTAGCCGTTATCCTTTATTTAACGGGGTATATAATTGAAATGGGTTCTAAACTAAAAATTGCAGGTACATCTCACTGGAATCCTATTGATACAAAACCATTTTTGCAACGTTTAGATTACATGACTATAGGATTGCTCATTATAGGAACTATTTTGGTCTTTACAGGACCTACAATGATTGTTCTTAGTATAGTTAATGTCGTTACTAAATGGACAAATTTAACCTAAGACCAAGAGACGTTAATCTATAGGGTGAAGACATTTGTCCAAATAGTTATGTCTTCAACTATAATTATAATCCCAATTTTCTAGGAATTATAACTTTCAGTAATGATTCTAATCTTGAATTAATCAATAGTCGTGCTCCTGGTATTACCCTTATAGGTGCTGGTATTCTCTGCTATTATTTGATTTGTATTGCTCTAGGTTATTTTACAACGAAAAATAATTATTCTCATAAAATAATATATCATGATGATTATAGCGATAATGTTGTCACAGAATATTGTGATATGTTTGATGAAACATCAGACTTTATGTATGCTATTTTTAAGAAGGACAAATGCATGCATGCCATACCTAAGAAAAACATCATTGAATTATGCTTCGAAAAATCTAAAAAAGAGAATAAAATTCAAAAGATAAAAGAAAAGCCCAAAAAAAAGAAAGAACAAAACTGAAGCAGCCCATTCAATTCAGTTCTCAATCCTTAAGAACATCATACAACTCATCATTAAGAACAATCTTATTTATCTTCCCAAGTCTCTCTTTACGTATAATCCCCTTCTGCTCAAGAGCCACCAAAATTCTATGGGTCTTGACCTTATTCAGGTTAGGCAGATGAGATAATTCATACTGTTGCACTTTGCCATTATTTTCAATAAGTGTCTCAATAACATTCCTTTCCTGGCGCGTCAAAAAATTCAGGATTATTTTCGTATTCTTCTTCAATGTCTGCTCCTGTTGAATCACTTTATCAGACATGAGATAATACACCACAGTACCCACCAGCAAGCCGATGAACGCCATAAAAGGCAGCAGATAAAACCCGTGGAATATTGACTGCGCCTCTCTGCTTTCAATCATAAGCTGTTTAATCTCATCAATTGTCATCTCATCAATTGCATCCGGATCCAGCCGTGATTCCTGCCGGACATCATGCTGATAATTAAAATAAGTACTTACAGACAAAGTCAGCAATGCAAATGAGATAATAATCCCGACACCAAGTATAATCTTTCTGTTACCATTTGAACTCATAATACCCTAATTCATCTGCAATCAATATAAAACTAGTCATAGTTTCACAATACTGAAACTAAGTTTCACAATACATTCCATAGTTACGGGAACTAATAAGTATAGTTTCATCCATAGGATACCACAAGCAAGGACAAAGATCCTGGCTTGGAGGCGAACAAGATGAAAACACAAAAGAACCGGCATGCAAAAGCGGCAATATATGGCCTGTTTGCGCTCATGGTTGTTGGAACGCTGACAATCAGCTTCGCAAGCGCATACCGTGGCGACTACACCGTAAAAGGCCCAAACTGCAACGAAGAAAGGCACGAAGCAATGGAAACAGCATTTGAGTCATCAGAATATACCGCATGGTCTAATCTAATGGCAGAAGACGGCAGGCATCCAAGAGTATTGGATGTAGTAACAGAAAGCAATTTCGACACATTTGCACAGGCGCACGCAGCAGCAGAGTACGGAGACTATGAACTCGCAGCAAATCTGAGAGCGGAACTTGGCCTAAACAACGGTAACGGACCACAAGATGGAAACGGCCATAAAATGGGCCAGGGCGAAGGGCAACAAAGGCACAGGAACAACTGCGATGACGGCAATTGCGGCAATATGGGCTCCGGACAAGGAAAAGGAAGGCATTAAGCCTTTCTTTTTTTTATTTTTGAATCGAAAGAGGTAATACAAATACCCTACGGATATGGATTTGCATATATGCTTGGAGCGCAGATATTGTTTTTCATAGCAACAATAGGGCTAGTAATGTGGTTTGTGAAAAACACAGCACAAAAAGACATATATACTCCAAAAAATATACTTGACAGGAGATTAGTTTCAGGAGAGATAAACCCAAAAGAGTACAATATATTATTAAAAACAATAAACTATTCATGTGATTAAATGAAAAAAATACAATTATTAATATGTATATTACTGGTGGTTGCAGTTAGTGGATGCGCATCTGATTCAGACGATGAACATGACCATTCAGTAGAGATAGAAGGCTCTGAAATGAAGTCTCTAACAATACAACAAGTAGCTGATCTTTGGGAAATAGATTCAGAGCTCCTTTTATCCAGAATTATAGAAGAATTTGATTTGAAAGGAAGCTATACTGTAGACACTGTTCTGGAAGATATCCGGGAAGCAGAATATAAGTTCTCTCCTGCGCAAATAAAAGATATGGCAGAAGAGATAAAACAACGGGGCGTATAATATGAACAGGACAAAATTAAATTATTGGACTGATATTGGCTTGGCAATATCCTTTTTTATTTGTTTTTATACTGGATTCGTTAGATGGCCTGGATTGATAAAAATAATAGGTGTATCTGCATACAAGACATTATCTTTTAGCAACATATCCAGATTACATGACATGAGCGGTCTGATTATAGGATTACTTGTCGTAATTCATTTAGCACTACATTGGAAATGGATAGTGTCTGTAACTAAAGACATGTTCAAAAAAGGAAATCAGGAACACAATGACTGACCTCTCTACTCATAACAAAAAAAATCAATCCTTTTTAGAAAAAACCAATAAGGGCTGGAAACCATCCCGTTCCTAGATTCACCAGTCAATATTCTCAAACTCTTTATCCAGATTCTCAACATCCTCGTCCTCAAGTTCAGTACTTGTGCTCTCAACCTCATCAATATCTTCTGAAACCTCGCCACCCAGAGTATCTTTTTCATCTGTAGCAGGGTCCGCGGGCGCAGCATCATCACCGACGGCAGTAGTATCATCTGCTCCGCCGGCATCCTTATCTGCACATCCTGAAACAAACAGAACTGCCACCAATAGCGCCATCAAAACAATAGTCATCTTATTCATAACACATCACACTCCTTATTCAATCCCGTCAGGGCTGACAGCTTTATCCCGCACACGGTTAACACATCTCTTTTGATATATGACCTCTCCTGCACTGCAGACTGGCGGCTTAACTGAAGGGGTTCCGGAAAGCGCAAACGGATTGCTATCCGGATTCTCCTTATCCTTACCTATATACACGAAATCAGCACTTGTCTGCCCGTCAAAAGACAACTCAAACCGGATATTATCACCTGTAGTCCTGAAGAAAAGACCATCAAAATGCGGTCCGACACGCGCCCTGAAAGTAATCTCATTATCCTCAAATTTCAGCCTGTTATGTCCGTCATATCTTCGCACACCAACATCAAATATTTTCCCGTTGCTTGTGATAGTTCCTGTAACAGGATACAAAAGGTTCCTGCGCAGTTCCTTAAACTCCTCAAGCGTCATCTCACTGCAAAAGCTATCATCTGTAACACCCGATGCATCTGTAATCCCGGTAGACACTTCTGCTTCATCAATAACCTCACCTGCAAGCACAAGCGCGTCATCAACAGCCTCAACATCTTCAGAAACTACATCATCTACACTTGTCATAGCTGTCCTCCTGCGCTCCCTGATGCACTTCAAAAGCTTCTTCAAACTATCCTTAGTATCGCCGCTCCAGTCAATCCACCAGAAATTAGCGCACTTGCCCCGCCAGATAAAGTATCCCTTATCAACGCCGGGGCTGTAATCCGGCTTATCTGCCCAGCAGTCAGGATCCTCAATCTCACTCAACCGCACAGCCTCAGAGCTAACAGTTGGGATGTCACCTGCTTCGCCATCGTCACCATCGCCAGTTACAACTTCATCACTATCTGCATTTTCACTGCCATCCTCACTGGAACTTTCATCACCATCTTCAGCCGCAGTATCAACAACTTCATATACCTCATCACTTGCAAGCCCCGGTTCAGCAACTGCAGCAGAAGTCATCCTGCCTCCGCAGGCATGTATCTCTCTCAGGATTTCAGCAAGTAGCTTATAGGCAGCCTTAATATCCTGATGAGCTTCCTTAAGTTTATCTCTTGCCTGCCCCGCAAGCTCTTTCACACTCTCAATCTCCATATCCGTAGGCTCATCTGTCTTGATATCCCTCGCCTTTTTGATAAGAGTCTCAGATTCGTCAAAATTATTCTTTGCACTGGCAACTTTTGCACTATACTCATCAAGCTTTGTCTTAATATCATCACTACCATCACAGTTCTCATCCATTCTTGCAATAGCATCGTCCATCCTCTTTTCAAGTTGCTCGCTCTTCTTTATGATGTTCCACATACCTGCATGCACAACCCTTGCAACATGCACTTTCTCAGCATGCTTCATACTCTTCCATACATGTGCGACATCCGCTGCACCTTCCTGCACTTGCTCTTTAGTCTCAGCAGTCTTTACTTTCTCAATAGCAGCCTCAAGATCCGAAATTGCCTCATCAATATCTGCAATTATTTCTGCTGCCCTATCTTCATCCATACCCTCAGCAGTCTCAACCTTACTCTTAATCTTATTCAGATGCTCAATTGCCATCTCTGCGCCATTAATAATATAATCCTTAGCGTGCTCCTGTACCTGTACCCTTAATTCATTGCAATCATCACTCTCCACGCTCTCGCATTCTTTCAATTTCTCTTTTGTCTGGAGAAACAACTTTTTCTTCTCATTGAATATCTTGTTTACCCGTACATACTCATTCCTTGCCCGCACAAATCTCTGTTTCGCAGCATCTACTTTTGTTTTTGCAATGACCCTCTTCTTAAAGAGCATAGTCTTCTTCACAGGCCTGAGCTCATAGTCATCAATCCTCTTTATTCCTGCATCAGCATCCATTTCAAGTATCTTATTCTGCTCAGCTCTTGGAAGCCTTGAAAATACATCAACCTTATCATCAGGAAGTTCCTCGACAAACTGGCGCATCTTAGGGCTTGCCCTATCAATCCTGTTGACAATCGCAACCCTCTGTGCCGAAACATCCACACCGGTATTAGGGGCAGTCACCCTCGTCGCTGCCGCAACATCCGTAGCTGCAAACATCTTATCGCATTTTGCAACAGCATCAGACACACCTTTTCTCTTCAGGAACTCAACACAATTCATTTCCCGGTTTAGAAGCCTTGTACATGTAAGGCGTGGTCTCGCATCAAGATTATTTTTTGAAATAAAGTCAACGCACCTGCTGATTCTCGCATCAGCACTCACAACTCTGGGCGCAGCAGTACGAACCGGCTGCACGCGAAGATTAGAGACAACATTCACATTATCATCAGTCATGCCGGAACTATCATCATCACCCTCTGCAAAAGCAGCACTAGCCATACTCATAACAAACATAACTGCCATAAAGACAACAAAACCCTTCCCGAACTTTACATACTTCATAAAATCACCCTCCATAGACCTAACAAAATTATCTTAAATAGATTATAGAACCAGACCACTATATATATCTTTGCCAGTCTCTGGGCTGTGGGACAAAATAATATTATCTTCCTATCCAGAATAAGTTGTGCCATATAATTGTGCAAAATGCAGCTGTATCTACTCGATCCTCTCGACGCTGTGCTATCCTCCAACCGAAACGGCGTTTATCCTCGGAGAAACCGCTCTCTGACTGATTCCTCCTGAAGTACTCAGTGAGATAATCCTCCGTATGATTTACAAAAGAGTACAGCATGCGTTTCCATTTCCACGTACCT
>QMVA01000100.1 GCA_003660865.1 Candidatus Nanohalarchaeota archaeon
TATATTATTGAAATTTAGACTCAATTTAATGTCATTATTCCCGATTTGAGAAAAATTGTGTAGGCTGTCTATTGTGCAGGTGTCTGTTCCGCCTGAGTAGGTGTCGCATATGCAGACTGTGGGATCTTCGGTTGAGCATTTGGCGTGGTTGAAAGTGTAGATTGTTGCTGATGCCGTCTGGCATATTAAAGATATGAATATTAAAAATGCGAGCGCAGGCATTGCTATATTTTTTCCGGACATTTAAATCACCATCCTGTTTTTGATATTTGTTGTATTCATTACATTTCGTAATGATATTATTGCATATTGGTAGCAGTCATATAAATAGATTTTTGTGGTGTGGATGCGCTTTTGTTCTGCTTACTTTTTGGTATTTTGTCAAACTTTATATTGCAGGACAGACATAAAGTAGTTATGGTTGCGCACAGCAGAATAACCAGAAAAGGAGCATCTGTTACTGTGGAGTCGGTTCTTTTTATTGGAGGCCTGATTGCATCGATATTGTTTTTTGCATCGTTTTATAATCTTGCAATTTACCAGATAGGCAATGTGTTCAGTACGTCTGAGAAAGCGTTTGCAGGGGATTTGAAGTCGAAGATAAGCATGGTTTATTCATCCAAACAGGATAATGTCGAGTATATGTTTGATACTTCTGCCAGAACATATCGGCTGACAGTTGATGAGCGGAGACTTTCCATAAAATATCCAGCGAGGGAGCCAGTGTCTGTTCTTCTTTCGCAGGATATCCAGGATGCGGATATAGAGAATTCGGAAAAAATATGCATACGCAAAACAGGTGGTATTATTGAGCTTAAGGGCGGGAGATGCCTGAGAATATGTAATATTAATGATGATATATGCGATAAAGGGTGCAGGCTGTTTGATGTGTGCGACCCAAAATGCAAGGATTGTGAGGGCAGTGATGTTTAGAGAGCAAGAAAGGAAGGGGCAGATAAATATATTTACGCAGCCGATAATGTTAATCATACTTATAAGTATATTTGCGATTTTTGTGGTTAAGACCCTGGAGGTGAATGTGCATATAGCAAAGGAAGCAGAGGAATATGATTTTAAGTCAAAAGCGATTCCTGTGTTTGATGAGGTTATAAATTGCATTTCATGTGATTCTACCAGATATCCTTATCTTGTGAGTGCGCGTATGCTTGATGCGCTTAATGAGGATTATGTTAATAATGAGGCGCCATGTATGAGGGCTGAAAGGCTGGGGTGGAGTGCGACAGTAAGGGACATTGACTCGCCAAACGAGAGTTCATGGCAGCTTGGAGAGGCAGAGGATTCGGGTGTGTATGGGTTAAAGCATGAATTCGGAATCACTATGCCTGTTGCAATCAGATATGAAGACGGGTCTGTGAATGCAGGGGAGCTTAATTTGAATTTAAGGCAGGGCGATCTTGAGTCTGTTGTCGGCATGGTTGAGAAGGTGTATAGGATAGGGTCTGAGATGGACAAGCAGGTGAGTGATTCTATGACTATCCGGCTGGATTATCCTGTTGTGATGGCTGATGCAGATGGCAGGAAAAGCATTTGCCTTAGGACCAATGATGGCGATTTTTGCAAGGTTTTGAGTTTCAATAATCTTGAGTTCATGCAGATTGAGGCAGGGCTTCAGTATATTGTTTTTAAATATAATCATAATAAGAAACTGTTGAGAGTTGTTAATTGATGTGTGTTTTTATGAAGTGTTTGTGTGAATGGCAGAGTAGTAGAAGAAAGGGCCAGGAGTCAATGATGAATATCATGGCTGTGATTATGCTTGTTTCAGTGGTTTTTTTGTATTTCTTTTTTGTTACGCAGAACCAGAAGATTGAATCTTCGAAGATGATTGCAAAGCAGCAGAAGTATAAGTATGCGGAGATTGTGCTTATGGATATGTATTATGTGGATGGCGCCCATAGCACAGTTGCAGGAATTATTGGTGAATCACAGCAGTATGGCGATGAATCCAGTGATTGGATGTATCAGGTGGGTGACGCCAGGGTAGATGCAATGGCTGTCGTCAGGCAGTATCTTGACCTGACTTTACCAGACTATAATTATTATTTTTTTGTTGAGAGGGCGGGTACTAAGTCATTTGAACTCAATATGGTACCTCCCGATGATGTTGATGTTATGGTGCACAGGCTTGTTGTTCCAATACCGGGATCAGTGGAAAATGCGATTGCATACCTGTATGTGTGGTGAATTAGAAGTTTATGGATGATTGATATGAAAGGTGTAAGTGTAGCAGTTATGGGTTTTATAATTATAGGGCTTGCTATTGCCGGTCTTATATGGATGCAGTATAATGCTAATATGGGTATTAGTGAAAAGATTAGTTCTACTGATACTCTTGTTTTTTCGAGGCTGAATGAGGAATCTTATAAGGTTATTTCTTATGCTGAAATGGCTCTTGGCCAGTCGGGCAGTCATGCTTTAGGGGTTGTTGCCAAGAGAGGAGGCTGGCGTAATGATGATATCAGGTATTGGCAATGTATTGTCCCGCAGGTGCCAAGTGTTTCAGAAGTTATGGCAGAGGTTAATGATGAGACTCTGGCTCTTGTGAATTTGTATCTTTCTTTAATTGAAAGTGAAGGAGATATAGTTGATTTTGTGAGTGTTGATGGGATGTCTTGCGTGAATACAGAATTTTCTGATGATAAGAAGGAGATTGTTGCCAGAGGCAGCGGGCTGAATGTCATGATGAGTGACGGGAGTTCTTTTGTGAGTAATAAGAACATGGTTGTTGAGAAGAATATGGGAACGAATTATTTCAGGTATGATTATGAGGTATTGAAGGACTGGGTTTCTGATGATGTGGTCCGGGAGAATATTGAGAAGAAGCTGAATGATGGTGCGATCATGCCTATGGGATTGAGTTTTGAGTCCTGCTCGTGTATTGAACCATATTGTCCTGATGCCGGTACAGTGGCAGAGAGGATTTTTCCATGCTGGGAGGCGAGAATCAGGTATGTTGTAGAAACCAGTGTAGATGAAGCTGTCAGGGATCTGGTGGATGATTACCGGTATTTTGGCGGGAAGAATGTGAGTTGTGATGCGCATATCAGGTGCATTTCTATAAGGGAGCCGGTTGTTGTTAATGAAAAGAGGCGCAGTTATGAGTCAGATGGCTGTTGCAGTGAGTCGTGCGCAAGTTGTTTGAAGGACAGGTGCGCGCTCAGGGGTACTGCAAAAATATGCAACGGGGTGTCAAGTGAATCTGTTTGTGAAAGACCGGATTGCGATGTTGATCCAGATTATAGGGAATATTGTGTTGTGTCCGGTGAGAAGTATGATGTGCCTGTTGCAGAAGAATGGCTGTATGGAGAAGAAGAGGAGGAAGAGGTTTGTGAGACATGCTGTGGATTGAGTTTCGGCTTGATATATGATACGGATGTGGATTTTACTCTTGTGTGCCGTGACAGGTCTACTATGATTGCCAGAACAGATGGTATGGATGCGCTTGAATGGAGAGTTAATTTGTTTGTTAGTGCGGTGAGTACAACAGGTGCTGATTATAGTGGGGATGTGGACCCTGGGTGCGGTTGATGTTTTTTTCAGCATAATATGATTCAAATGAAATATGAAATATTGATGCAATTGAATGATGTCCGTTTTTGTTGTCATGTCCCTGACTTTATATACCGATGAAAAAAGATATATATCAGAGCGAACATAATAAGTCTTATATGCCTGCTATGAATGTGATGCTGAATAATGTCGTCGGTCGTGTAAATGACAACAGTAAAAGAGTACGTGAGCTTGAGGAGAACATAAGGAATCTTAAGGAGCAGTTGAATTCACTGCAGACAGAGTCTATTAAACAGAAGAAGACGATAATTGCTGATGAGACATCTACAAAAGGTACGATTAAGCAGATACTTGACAGGCTTGCGAATATGGAAGTTGATATTGACAAGATTCATCGTGAGATCAGGGAGCTGGTGCCCCGCAGGGAGTTTAAGGAGCTTGAGAATTATCTTGATCTGATTAATCCGATTACGACGAAGTTTGTGACTAAGAAAGAGCTTGAAGAGCTGATTGAGGAGAAATTATGAAGTTTAAGTTGTTTGGAAGGCTTACAAAGAAGAAGCCCCCTATGTCAGGGCATGTTCAGAGTGATCGGCGGGATCCACATATTGTGATTAATGAACTTAGTGCGAAAGGGCTTCCGGAATCAGAGATTATTCGCTCTCTTAAGGATGAAGGGTATAGTTTCAAAGAGATTGATGATGCGCTGAATGAGTCTGTGAGAAATGAGGTTACCGGTGCACCACCGCCGATGGCGGGACCACCGCAGGGACAACAGTTCGCGGGAGCGCAGGATATGGGCGGCGCGCCGATGCAATCTACACAGGATCAGTTTCTGGATCAGGATCTGATGAGTGCAGACAGGCAGGATATGGATTTTTCGAAGAGGCCGCAGGCGTTTACAGATTCTACTAATATGTCTCCTATGATGGGAGAAAGAAGACCGGCAGGTATTAGTATGCCTGAAGATGCGGGGGCTGCGCAGCAGGTGAGTATCAGTGATCAGGAGAGAGAGAATATCTATGAGATTGTTGAGTCTGTCGTGAGTGAGCGTGTGAATTCGCTCAGATCAGAGATGAAGGAGATTGGTGCACAAATTAAGAGCATCCAGCAGATTATAGGTGAGTTTAAGTCTGATGCGCAGGAGAAGGATGATGCGAGCCGAAAGGAGATGGGCTCTGTGCATGAGGGGATTAAGGACAATTCTACTAAGATTATTGATATGGAGCCGAGGGTTGCGGGGCTTGAGAGGGCGTTTAAGGATATTGTGCCTAATCTTGTGGATAGTGTGAGGGAAATTAAGGAGTTTGTGGCAGGTCATGTAGGGGATGTTGATGCCGGGCATGGGCACGATGCGGGTATGTTTGATGCGCCGGATGCTAAAGTTGAGGATGAGCATGTGGAGATGGGCAAGAAGCATGAGCATGATGATATTTTTGGTGATGCTTTGGGTGGTGACAAGCATGAGAGTGATGCTCATAAGGATGTGTCTACTCAAGAGGATGCAATCCTAACTAAAAAGAGCGCGCATAAGACTAGTTCTCATGATGTGGAAGATAATGCGGATATTTTTGATGAATCGGATGTTGATGAGCGGGTTTGAGGATATTTTCTAAATAGGAATTACTGTTTGTTCTGTAAGAATGGATTTCTGCGGGTTGTTATTTGCTTTCATCGCCATTTGATATGAACATTACGGCAAAGAGCATTAGTAAGAGCATGAATAGTGTGATTACAATGTCGCTTTCTATGTTGAAGAAGTTCAGGCCGCCGACGCTTATGAATGCTATTATGGCAAGGAAGCCTAATAGGACTGCTATAGCGGTTTTGTTGCTTTTTCCGAGTACTTCTTCGAATTTTATGCCGGCCATGCCGAGGAATAGGATTCCGACCAAGAGGCCTGCGATTATTACAGCTGCAAGTCCGAAGAGTGTTGAGAAGAATGTGCCGAGAGTCATTCCTATGGGTGTGTAGTTGATTATGAAGAATGCTACTACGAAAGAGATTACTGCGTTTACAGATAGCTCTTCTGAGAATTCTGCTTTTTTCAGGATGGCGTAGATTATTACGAAGAAGAGGAGCCATACGAAGAAAAAATCGAAAATGTCGAGGCGGTTCATGTTGCCGAGCATGATATCTATGGGGGATTGACCGGCTGATTCTGCTACTGGCATGTTTAAGACCTTTTTTTTATTGTTATATTATTTTATACATGATATTAGGGTTGTTGATTTATATATTTTTGATTGTGTATAACGTATGATCAGACAATCAAAAAGCTTAGGATTCTCCAATCGTCAACAATATCCTCTGATTTTTGATTGTGTATAACGTATGATCAGACAATCAAAAAGCTTAGGA
>QMVA01000101.1 GCA_003660865.1 Candidatus Nanohalarchaeota archaeon
AAGAAAGATAAAGCAAAAGGTTGGCTGTATTTTTATGCCTACTCATGGTTTGTCATCTACAAAGGACGAAAATTTTTGACGAAAAATGTCTCATTTTTAGGGCTGAAGTGTTAAGAAAGAGTTCTAAACTAATTGTAGCAATAAAAGGCACATTTTTGCGGGTGTTAATTAATTTTCATTCCTAAGTTTAATTAGCAGGTTCTGTATATAGTAGTTTGTCCCATTGGTGGCTTTGATCCTAAACTACCAAAATCCGCTGATTTAAGAGCAACTAACATACTTTAGGAGCAGACTGCTTACTTTACAGGCAAGGTGGACTTTAGGAGCAAAGCCCGCGGGAGTGCTGTTGCACAAGTCCCAACCTAAGAGTCTACTGATGACGTTTCTTGAATTTTAGCTAAAATGCTAAAAACAACACCCTTAGATACAATTCTTAATAGTTATGCAACAGCACCGCCCGTGGGTGGGAAACCGAATGATTTTAAAATCTATTCTTTGAATTACGAGTATGTTGAAAATCGGGAATGTTAAACTGAAGAACCGGCTTGTTTTGGCGCCTATGGCAGGGGTGACTAATCTTGCGTTCAGGATTGTTGCGCGGTGGTATGGCGCAGGTCTTGCGTTTAGTGAGATGGTTGATGCTGATGGGATGTTTTATGATATCCAGAGGCGTAAAAAGGAGTTTGCGACTAATGCAGAGGATGCGCCGATTGCGTGCCAGTTGTTTGGGGCGCGGGCTGATACACTTGCTGAGGCTGCTAAAAGGGTTGTGGATATGGGTGCGGATATTGTTGATATGAATATGGGGTGCCCGTCGTTTAAGCTTTCGCGCAAGAATGCAGGGGCTAAATTGTTGAGTCAGCCTGAGCTTGTTGGGGTGCTTGTACGATCGGTTGTGTCGGCTGTTGATGTGCCTGTTACTGTGAAGATCAGGAGCGGGTGGGATTCGGTTAATGCAGTTGAGATTGCGCGGGTTGTTGAGGCTGCGGGGGCGAGTGCGATCACGGTCCATGCACGGACTGCGAAGATGATGTATGGTGGGGCTGCGGATTGGGAGGTTATTAAGCGTGTTAAGGAGGAGGTTGGAATTCCTGTTATCGGCAATGGGGATGTTGCGTCGCCATTGAGGGCTCGGGAGATGCTTGATGAGACGGGTTGTGATTTTGTTATGATTGGCAGGGCTGCGCTTGGGAATCTGTTTATTTTCAGGGATTGTGTTGAGTTTTTTGAGAAGGGGACGGTTATGGTAGAGCATACTAAGGAGGAGAGGCAGAGGGCGCTTTTAGAGCTTTGGGAGGTTTGCAAGAGTGTTGGTGATGCGCGGTTGAGTGATCTTCGGATGCATGCGTGCTGGTTTTCTAAGGGGCTGACTGGCGGGAGGAGGTTTCGCGAAGAGGTCGGGACTAAGAAGACAGTTGCGGAACTTGAGGAGCTTGTTGTTGAGAATTTTTGTTGATATAAGCATAGCTATAAGTGGAATGCCTGTCATTTATCCGGAATGGTCTTGTCCGTGCACGTCTATCTTATCAGTTTGGCTTTGCCCTGGGAGTTGAAGGCGCGGAAAAAGACCAATGCGCTTGCGTAAGCCTGCGCTTCCATTTCGATAACAGCACACTTATCAAACTATGCAATTCGTCAAAAAACTGAATAAAAGCCTTCTTAGAGTATTTGCCGAATAGTTCCTCGTCGCTTTTTCATTCGGTTGCGTATTTTTTTAGTACCCATTTCTGGATTTTCGCGTAGAGTTCTATCTCATAGACTTTGAGGATGTCCCATACCAGATTCTGCCAGAATGTGCCGACATTGCCTTTGAGTACGTCGCCTCTCGGGAACTGTGTTACTATGAGCTCGATGGGGGTTCCGGTTATGCCGTGCTGGGCTATCCTTACGCCCAGATTTTCTTTTCTCATGGCGCTTGCGATGTCTTTTGTTCTTGGGATGTTTATGCATACTTGTTTTACTTTTACGCTGTTTTTGTAGATGTTGCCGTGGTTGAGCTGTTTGCGATTGCCAGAAGCTGTGGGTTGACACCGTTTTTGTTTAGCTCTTTTATGAATGTTGTCGCTTCTTTAGGGGATGTCAGAAGGAATCCTTCTGTGTCTTTTCTTCCGATCTCGCCTACTTCCACTTCTAAACCATAGGATTTTATGCATTTCTTTTTCATTTCTGCGCTTATGAAGTACGCTACTTTGGTTGTGGCTTTGATGTTGCCTTCTAATTCTTCTTTCTCATTTTTGCCGTCGAAGTTGAAGCTGTGGGATGCGTCTATTGCATAAGATGTGAAGCATGCATCAATTTATGCTTTTACAAGTTTCTTTGTGCCATCTATTGTTTCCGGGTCGCCTGCTTTTACGGAGATGTGGTCTGCATGAAGTATTCATTTTGTGCAGCCTGTCTTTTTTGCGGCTTTCATGATTCTTTTTGCGAAGTCTTTTGGGGTGTAGCCAGTATAGCCGCCTTTGAGGTCTGATTCTGATCTTGCGATTTCTATGATTACAGGGAGTTTGATTATTTTGCGGCCCGCAGGATGCCTTCTGCAACGCCGAGGATATAACGGGTGTTGGTTGCCATTATTATGCAGTCCTTGTCTCTCAATGAATGAACATTTTTTCACCGGATATTGGTTTACAGTCACTCATATTTATCACTTTTATTTTTTGTTTTCGTATATCTCTAAAGATTCGTCGACGGTTTTGCCATCGACAGTCAGTGCATAAATGGCATCACACATAGCCACTGCTTCTGCAAGACTTTTCTGGTGAATGTTTCTTCCTGTTGCGTTGCCTTTGGCACCACTCTCCAGTTGGTCATGGAGTCTTTGAAGGAAAACCCTGACATCTGTGGATGAGCCGCCTGCACAGACGACATTGGTCCTGCCTGCTGATGATACTGCCTCTTTGAAAATTTCTTTTGATTCTTCTCCTTCTTTCTTAGGGTAGTTGATTTTGACAAAATCACTTCCAAGACATGCTGCGACTCCTGTTGCGCCTGCAATGAGGTGCGGGTCTTTCTCATCTTTTACTGCCTGGCCACGAGGGTATATCCAGAGAACTGACAGGAGCCCATTTATGTGTGCTTCATATACCATTCTGGATGCTTCTTCCAGCATCTGGCCTTCATATTCGCTGCCGAGGTAAATTGTGTAGCCGACAGCAAGTATTTTAAGGCCGGAGTTCTCCCGGAATTCAATGACTTCTTCAACATCTGAAATATTTCCACTATATGGGTCTTTCTGGGCAGTTTTCACGAGATTTGTTTTTGAATTTATTTTCACGAGATAGGGAATGTCTTTGTAGTCAGCACCATATTTTGCTATAAGACCACGCTGCGTGGCAAATACGCCGATGTTTGCTTTGCCTGCAATGCGGAATAGGTGTTCGGGGTCTGCGTCGTCAGAATGAATACCTTCACCATACATGTCACCGTTGAGATGCTCTATTTTCTGGTCGCCGGCAAATAGCATTAAATGCCCGGAGCCATGGGTTATTTTCATGAAATTTTCTATATATTCTTTTCTCATGGTTGGGGGAACATCCAGAGGTACTTTTACATCATTTTCAGTTATTTTCATTTTATAATCACCTTTTTATCCTTTAATTATCTTTTCTGCTAAATTGACATATTTTTTGGTTCCGACGTATATTGGTACGCGATGGTCTACCTTTTCAGGCATGATTGTCAATATGTTTTTTTCACCTGTGCTTACTTTTCCACCAGCTTGGGTCACTATGAAGCCCAGAGGATTTGCCTCAAAGAGCAGCCTTAGCTTTCCGCCCATGTGGCCTTTGTAGAGTGGGTATGAGAATACGCCGCCGTATTTCAGGAACTGGTGGACGTCTGCGACGAATGAGCCGGAGTATCTTAGCTTGAAGCCGTCTTTAACTATCTCGTTTATGAATTTTTTGTGTTTTGGGAGCCAGTCTTTCTGGAGGGCACCGGTTCCGTAGAGTTTTTTGTCACCGATCTTTACGTTTTGGTCGGTCATTGTAAATTCATTTTTGTCGTTTAGTGCAAACATGTAGACGCCTTCTTTTACTGTGACGGTGAGGGTTGTGAGGGGACCGTAGATTATGTACATTGCTGCGCGCATGTTCTTTCCTGGCTGCATGACTTTACCGTTGTCGTATATACCTATTATTGTGCCGACTGCGAGGTTTACCTGTATCAGGGATGAGCCGTCGAGGGGATCCATTGTGACTGCGTAGTTTGATTTGGCGTCTGGAAAACTCAGGACTTCTGCTTCTTCTTCTGATGCGAGTTCTTTTACCAACTTTGATTTTTCCATGACTTGTTTGAGGTGCTCGTTTGACCAGATGTCAAGTTTCATCTGGGTTTCGCCGTAGATGTTCTGGGTGTCTGCGTATTTCTGGTTGGTTATGAATGCGTTGCGAATTGCAGGACCTTGGGCTGCTATGAGTTGTATTAATTCTTTTAGATCGTCCGGACTGGCTGTTGAGTCCAAATACTGTTTTAATGTTATTTTTGCCATGATTAACCCCTCGTTTATTGTTATTTTGTTCTGTTATGTTTGCTTTGTGTATATATGTCTTTTTGATTAATATATAGATTACTGTTGGGATGAAAGTATGGTTTTTTAGAACTGTTGTCTGGTATGTGATCGGGTAGTTAATTTCCACTTGAGAGATATGAAATAATTGCTCCTGTTGGCGGCTCCATATTACTAAAAACACTAAAGAGTGATGCACCTACAATAACAAGCAATATTATGAATATGATAATCAATATAATTACAGGTATTAATAATACCATTAGGACTCTTAGAGCGCTGATATTATGAACTTTTGAATAGCCTGTCAGAACTATGTACAACTGATAAAACCCTAGAACCCATCCTACATATGGTATCCATGAAAGTAGGGCCGGGACTGATGAGTATGCTATGACTTTAAAGGTTGATTCATAAGTTCCGTTTCCGCCGACGATTTTCAATAGTATGTGGTATATTAATGCCATGAGGAACATAAGTGGAATAACAATAATCAGAACGATAACAGGGGATATGACCAGACCTATTACCCCAGATAACAATGAGTCTGAACCGACCATAGCTATTAATGAAGTGAATATAGAAAATATCACATAAATTATTGAAAGAAATATTATGGGGTCTTTATATCCGCCTGTTTGCGGCATTATGTCGAAGAATCCTTTCGGGTTTAAGAAAATCATTTTCGCTTTTTCTATAAAGCCCATATTCTGGAATTTGGCGGTCTGGGTAGGGTTTGGGGAGCTGTTAGATCGAGGGGTGTTGGTTGGGTTTTGAGCGTATGAATTTTCGTTTTGATTGGTTTGTGCGCTGTTACGGTTTGGTGTTTCCGGGTTGTTTTGCGAGCCGTATTGCATCTGTGGATTTACGTATGTATTGTCTATAAGATTATGTGTAGTGTCTTGAGATTCTGCCTGATTGTTTGCATCTTTTTCTTTTGCAACCAGATCAACAAGACCATCAATCTGGCTCGGTTTATATCCGTTTTGTTTTAGCTGTAATTTGACTGTTTCAGAATCATAGCCCCGATTAAGTTCATCTCTTATCCATTTTTCAATTTCTGCATTGTCGGTCATGGTCATCAAAGATTATCATTTGTAGATTATATTTGATTTGTTCTGGTATATATAGTTTTGGTTGGGGAGTGCTCTCGAAATTTATCTCTGAGTTCTTTTTCGAATAATTCTGCAAGATGTTTTCTCTTATCATCATTAGTTTTGCAAATTTTCGGGAAAGATACATCTTTCTTATAGCTATCAACATCCTCAACCTTCTCCAGGTTTTCCTTGTAATTGGTCAACTCTTTCTGAAAGTTCTTCAATAATTCAAGTTGCGGTTCCCTGTTGT
>QMVA01000102.1 GCA_003660865.1 Candidatus Nanohalarchaeota archaeon
CCATAAAACAAAATCGTTAACTGCCACCGCCCATGATAATTCATTCCATAAAAATAGAGCATTTTATGCTATTTGTCCAAAAAAATCATGATGCCTTAACCGCTAATTTTGCTAAACAAATACCAAATAGTAGTGTATTCTAATTGAGTTTTTCTGCGGCAGAAATAAAAATTTACATATGCAAGTATAGTGCATGAAAAATATTGTGCTTATTGGCTATAGATGCACGGGCAAGACCGAAGTTGGAAGGCATGTTGCGCGCGCGCTTTCTCTTCAGTTCATTGATACTGATGAGTGGGTCGAGAAAGATATGGATATGAGTGTTTTACAGATTGTGTCGAAGTATGGGTGGTCGAAGTTTCGCGATGTTGAGAGGAAGATTGTTGCGCGGGTGTCCAAACAGCCAGATGCAGTCATATCATGCGGTGGCGGGGCTGTCAGGGATGATTCTAATGTTGAGAATCTCAAGCGTCATGGAGTTGTTGTGTGGCTTGGTGCGCGGCCGGAAGTGATTTTTGAGAGGATGAAAGGGGATTCTAAGACCGAGTCACAGAGGCCTTCTCTTACTGAAAAAGACGGGCTTTCTGAGGTTAAGGATGTGCTTTCTGCGCGCGTCTCTAAATATGTGGCTGCGTCGGATTATAAGGTGGATACAAGTGATATTGCTTTGGATGAGGTTGTATCCCAGGTGTTGAGGATATTTAAGCGCAATAAGAGGTTGTTGATATGAGTGGTAATGTGTTTGGGAAATTATTTAGGGTGACTACGTTTGGTGAGTCGCATGGGGTTGCTTGCGGCGTGGTTATTGACGGGTGCCCGGCAGGGCTTGATGTGGATGTTTCGGATATCCAGAAGGAGCTTGACCGGCGGAGGCCGGGACAGAGCAGTATTACAACTGCGCGCAAGGAGGAGGATGAGGCTCAGATACTTTCTGGAGTGTTCGAGGGGAAGGCTACGGGTACACCGATTGCGATTGTTGTGTATAATAAAGGGCATAAGTCTGGGGATTATGATAATCTTAAGGATGTGTTTCGGCCGGGTACTGCTGATTTTAGTTATTTTTCGAAGTATGGTTTCAGGGATCATCGTGGCGGCGGCAGGGCTTCGGGCAGGGAGACGCTTGGGCGGGTTGCTGCGGGTGCTGTTGCGAAGATGATTCTTGCGCGCAGGGGAATTTCTGTGATTGCGCATACTAAGGAGGTTTATGGTGTTAAGGCGGAGGTGTTTGATGAGTCGGTGATTGAGAAAAATCCTGTGAGGTGCGCTGATGCCAATGCGGCTGTGCTTATGGAAAAAAAGATTGTTCGGGTGTCAAAGTCCGGGGATTCTGTCGGGGGGATTGTTGAGATTATTGTGCGCAACTCGATTACTGGTCTTGGTGAGCCTGTGTTTGATAAGCTTGATGCTCTGCTTTCATACGGGTTGATGTCTATAGGCGCTGTCAAGGGTGTTGAGGTTGGTGATGGTTTTGGTGTTTCTCAGGCGCTTGGGTCTTTTTGTAATGATGAAATGTATGTGGATGGTGGTAAGTTGCGCCACAGGACAAATCATGGAGGCGGCATTGCCGGGGGTATTTCTAATGGAGAGGATATTGTTTTGCGGATTGCTGTCAAACCGACACCGTCTATCTTAAAGGAGCAGAGTACTTTGGATGTTTCTTTGAATGAGAAGAAGATAAAAATTGAAGGCAGGCATGACCCCTGTATATGCCCACGGATTGTGCCTGTGGCGGAAGCCATGGTTGCGCTGGTTTTAGTGGATCATATGCTTAGGGGAAAAGTTGCGAGAGTTGATGAATTATGAATGTATCGAAAAGAATTGTGGGCATCGAGTTGAGCATCAGGAAGATTTCGGATATGGCTGCGTCTGTGCCGGGATGTGTCAGGTTTGATATAGGGCAGCCGGATTTTAAGACGCCGCGCAATATTTGCGATGCGGCTGTCAGGGCTATAAAGGATGGATATCACGGGTATACCCCGGTTACCGGTATTGCTCCTTTGAGGCAGGCTATTGCTGATTATGAGATGGGCAAGGGGATTGATGTTTATGATAAGAATGTTATGGTGACGATGGGGGGTATGGGTGCAATATTTACTATAGTGCTTGGGTTTCTTGAGCCGAGTGATGAGGTTGTTTTCCCAGACCCGACATGGCCGCCTTATAAGCTGATTGTCAGTTCTGTCGGGGGTGTTGCTAAGCTTGTGCCGTATTTTGATGATAGCGGGGCTCTTGATGTTGATGCGATTTCAAATGCTGTTACTTCAAGGACTAAGTTTGTTGTTGTCAATACTCCTGAGAATCCGACAGGGCGCGTTATCGGGAAAAATGATCTGCAGGCGATTGCGCAGGTGTGTGAGGATAAGGGTGTCATGATTATTTCTGATGAGGTGTATGACAGGATTTTGTTTGATGGCGCACGCCATGTTTCGATTAAGAAGTATGCTGGTGATAATGCAATTTTAGTGAATTCTGTGTCTAAGACATATGCTATGACCGGCTGGCGTGTCGGGTGGATGGTCGCATCTGAAGAGATTATCGGGCAGTTGATGAAGTGTAACCGGGCGTCTGTTGCGTGTCCGAATTCTGTTTCGCAATATGCTGCGCTTGAGGCGCTTACTGGTGCGCAGACTGCGGTTGATAAGATGGTTTCTGAGTATGGGAAGCGCAAGAATCTTGTTGTTAAGCTGATGGATAAGATGAGTTGGGATTATGTTGTTCCTCATGGTGCGTTTTATGCTTTTCCGAAGGTGTGTGATGATTCGTGGAAGTATACTCTTGCGTTGATGGAGAAAGGGGGGGTTTCTGTTGTTCCGGGGCTGCCTTCGGGTCCTAGTGGTGAAGGATATGTGCGCTTTTGTTTCGGGGCTGCTGATTGTGCGCAGATCAGGGAGGGGTTTGAGAGGATTGAGAAGTTTGAGGATGGATCATGATTCTTTCTTTCAGGGCTGCATGCGCTGCTGCTAGGCGTGCTATCGGGATCCTGTATGGCGAGCAGCTTACATAGTTCAGGCGCAGTCTGTGGCAGAATTCTATGCTTTTGGGTTCGCCGCCGTGTTCGCCGCAGATGCCGATGACCAGGTCTTTTCTTGCTGCGCGGCCTTTTGTTACTGCTATTTTTATCAATTCTCCTATGCCTTTCTGGTCAAGGGTCTGGAAGGGGTCGCTTTTCACGATGCCCTGTTTTATGTATGATGGGAGGAATTTGCCTGCATCGTCTCTTGAGAGGCCGAAGCCCATCTGTGTGAGGTCGTTTGTGCCGAAGCTGAAGAATTCTGCTTCTTTCGCAATTTCACCGGCTGTTAGCGCGGCTCTTGGGACTTCTATCATTGTGCCGATTTTGTATGGAACTGTGATGTTTTTTTCTTCCATGACTTTTTTTGCTGTTTTTATGATTCTTTTTTTGGTAATTATGAGTTCTTTTACGTCTGCTACAAGTGGGACCATTATTTCTATGTTTGGGTATTTGTTGCTTTTTGTTGTAATGTTGATTATTCCCCCTTTGTGCTCTGTGCCAACCTTCCCCGAGCCCCCACTCTCCCAGTCTTTTGTGAGTTCGCATGCGGCTTCGATTATTGCGCGCACCTGCATATCATATATTGCAGGGTGGGTTATGCCCAAACGGCATCCTCTGTGGCCTAGCATCGGGTTGGATTCGTGTAGTCTCTGGATTATGTCTTTTAGTCGTTCTTCTGATACATGCATTTCTTTTGAGGTTTTTTCTATGTCTTCTTTACCTCTTGGGAGGAATTCGTGGAGAGGGGGGTCGAGGAGCCTGATTGTTACTGGCTTTTCGCGCATTACTTCAAAGATCCTGTAGAAGTCTTTTTTTTGGAATTCCTGAAGTTTTTCGAGGGCTGTGTTTATTTCGTCTTCTGTTGTCGCAAGTATCATCTGTCTTACGTATGTCAGTCTTTCTTTGTTGAAGAACATGTGTTCTGTTCTGCACAGGCCAATGCCTTGTGCGCCGAAGTCCAGTGCTGTTTTTGCGTCGTTTGGTGTGTCTGCGTTTGCTTCGACTCCGAGGTTTCGGATGGTGTCTGCCCATTCGAGGAGTGTCTTGAATTCGCCGGATATGCCTTGTCTTGTCAGTTTTGCCTCGCCGAGAATCACTTCTCCTGTGGTCCCGTTGAGTGTTATTGTGTCTCCCTCATGGACTTTGATGTCGCCGGCTATGAAGACATCGGCGTCTTCAAATACTGATATTTTGCTGCATCCTGCGATACAGCATTTACCCATGCCGCGCGCTACAACTGCTGCGTGGCTTGTCATGCCGCCTTTTGCTGTCAGGATGCCTTGTGATGCGACCACGCCTGCTACGTCTTCGGGGGAGGTTTCGGATCTTATGAGTATTACTTTTTCTCCTCTTTCTTTTGCAAGGATTGCTTTTTTGGAGCTGAATACTGTTTTGCCTGCTGCTGCCCCAGGGGATGCAGGTAGGCCTTTTGCGATTACGTTTGTCGGGTATTTGGGGTCTATGGTCGGAAATAGGAGTTGTTCAAGTTGGTTTGGGTCTATTCTTAGGACAGCGTCTTCTTTTTTTATCATGTTTTCTTTTACCATGTCGACAGCTATTTTTACAGCTGATGTTGCGGTTCTTTTGCCGGTTCTTGTCTGTAGGATGTAGAGTTTTTCATTTTCGATTGTGAATTCTATGTCCTGCATGTCGCGGTAGTGTTTTTCTATTGCTTTGCAGGTGCTTTCAAGTTCGTTGTAGATTACGGGCATTGTGTTTTTTAGGGTGGCTATGTTTTGTGGGGTTCTTATGCCGGCTACTACGTCTTCTCCTTGCGCGTTTATGAGGTATTCGCCGTAAAGCTGGTTTTCGCCGGTTGCGGGGTCTCTTGTGAAACAGACGCCTGATGCACTTTTGTTGCCTGTGTTTCCATATACCATTGCCTGTATGTTTACTGCGGTTCCTATGTTGTGGGGGATGTTGTTGAGGTTCCTGTAGGATATTGCGCGCTCATTGTTCCATGAGCGAAAGATTGCCTGTATTGCCATCTTTAGCTGAGTGAATGGGTCTTTTGGGAATTTCTGTCCTGTTTTTTCGGTGATTATATTTTTGTATTGTTCTGTGAGTTTTTTGAGGTGATTTGCGTCCAGTTCGGTGTCATGTGCTGCGCCTGCTTGTTTTTTTATGCTGTCTAGTATGGTTTCGAAGTTTTTGTGGTCTATGCCAAGGACGACGTCTGCGAACATGTCAAGGAAGCGCCTGTAACAGTCGTAGGCGAGTCTTTCGTTGCCTGTTGTATCTGCGAGTGCTTTGACTGTGTCGTCGTTGAGGCCGAGGTTCAGTACTGTGTCCATCATGCCAGGCATTGATACTGGTGCGCCTGAGCGCACTGATAGCAGGAGGGGATTTTGGGATGCCAGTCTTTTGTTGACTGTGTTTTCGAGGGTTTGGAGGTTGAGCATGATCTCGTCTTCCAGACCTTTTGGGAGTGTGTTGTTTGTGTAGTATTCGATACATGCTTGTGTTGAGATTATGAAGCCTGGGGGTACGGGTATGGCAAGGTTTGTCATTTCGCAGAGGTTAGCGCCTTTGCTGCCGAGGGTGGATTTCATTGCTGCGCTGCCTTCTGATCTGCTGTTTCCGAAAAAGTAGATGTATTTTATGGTGGGTCGCCTCTGTTTGTGGGTTGGGTTATCATACAAAGTAATACTTTTTTGGGGATGGAGAAATATAAATGTTTAGGTTGTGGTGGTTTTGTCGGTGCTGTTGTATCTTAACTTCGCCACTTCAGTATAATTTTCTTCTTTTCTTCCCTACAGGCATTTGACAGTTAGGCTTTTTCACCCCCAAATCCGCTTTAATGAGATCGTAATTTTCAAAAATCGCCCA